>DATIGE010000074.1 GCA_035454885.1 bacterium | reverse complement strand
GTCCATGACCATCTTGTAGAGGCTGGGGGACTTGAGCCCCGCGCGTTTGGAAAAGAACCGGTAGGAAAAGCCGTAGTTTTTCTTCGCCGACTGCAGCCAGTCGCGGAGAAAGTGGCGGTAATCGAGATAATTGAAGAGATTAGGTGCCTCAAGATTTGTCATACTGGATGAAAGAGCAATTTTCGTGCCACCTGATTTTTCAATGAAATCCAATAATCCTATTTAAATAATTATAAATTTTGCAGTTTTTGCACCATCAACGAATCGAGACCATCGATAAGTTAGAGGGCAGGTCCCAGGGCGCTTTCCTCGAAACAAATCCGGAGACGGTTTAAGTTTTGAACTTTTGTTGAAATATTTATACTTCAATTTGATTGGTCAAATAGGTCTAAATCATTAACTATCTATTATTATTTACTTTTTTAGATGGCACAGCAATTGCTCATGAAATATCCATCAGGGGGTATCCGTTATGAAGAGATTTCAATTGCCGGTGGCCGTCCTCACCATTCTGGCCCTGTCCGCTTGCGGGGGGGGCCTTGAGTTCATGGGTGTGAAGGACAAGGGCCGCCAAGACGTCGGGCAGGATGCGTCGGTCACGCCGCAGGACCCGGAAGAGGCTCCCGTCCCCCAAGGCGACGAGGTCATCCTCCCGAATTCGCCTTCAGCCCCGGCGCCGGACGTCGCGCCCGCCCCGATGCCCGAGGTGACCGCCCCCGCGGCCGAACCTGCCGCCTTTTCCCTCAACATCGACGCCGAGAAGAAGTTCGACACGCGCCTCGGACTGGTCAAACTTTCATGGGCCGCCACCGGCCCGGTCGAGGAAGTTTATCTCTGGTCGGACGGCTTCAACCGGGACACGGCGGACGCGGCCTCGGACGACCCGTGCGGAACGATCGGCGTCCGGCACCTCCTGGTCAATTCGAAGGAAGGCGCGAACCTGGGCTATGAGCTGAATGACGGGACGCCGGCCCACGACGCCCTGCTCCCTTACCTCGACAGCGCCCAGCTCTGCGACGAGTCGATCTGCGAAGGTTACACGGCCTCCCCGGGCGCGCCCTCCTGCCGGATCGATCTGGATCCCAAGATTTCTTCGGGATCCTTCTACACGCGCACCCTGACGAAAGACGCCGTCTACCGCCTCTGCGCCAAGACCGCCGAGGGGACCGACTGCGTGGCTTCGTCGGCGGTCACCGTCCCGACGGCCTCCATCGAGAGCGCGTCGGCGGGCATCTCGCCAGAAGGAAAGGTCCGTTTTACGTTGAATTATCTCTTCGCCGTCCGCGGGATGGATCCTCCTGCCGGCTGCGTCAAGAACGACGGCGGATCCAATTACAACGACCGGGACCGCGGGCGCGGCATCCTGGTGGCGGACTGCCCCATCGAGACGCACGCAGTCGTCCGGGAGATGAGAAACGGGTTCGGCGGCATTCCCTTTACGGCCCAGGGCATCGGAAACGGCAACTCGGATTCGGATCGATTCACGATCGTGGCCGGCGATCCGGTGGTCACGGTCAGCTCCCCCTACGGTTTCCAGGGCAAGGACGGATGCGCGGGCGAGAACGACTGCGAGGGAACGGTCAAGATCGACGCCCGGGCCTCCCGGTCCCTCACCGTCACCCGGCTCGGCACGGGCGAGGCCTTGTTCTCGGGGCCGACGACCGCCGGGATCGAGTGGGTCCACCTGCAGCAAAACGACGACCTCATCCTGCCCGACGGCAAGACCGGGGACGGCCTGCCCAAGACCAAGACGATCGAGATGTACGAGACCTCCGGGACCCAAGCGCTCGGCGCGGCGGTCGGTGAAGGCGAGGTGACGTTCACGAATGTCCTCCGCAGCCACAAACACTACCGCTGGCGCGCTCGTGCGATCGTCGACGGCAAGAAGTTCAACAGCGCGTCCACGGCCCTGCCCTACCAACCGTCCTTCCGCTTGGACCAAATGAATCCGGTCGTCAGCTACGTCATGGGCGAAGTGAATGGAATACCGTTGCCCCTCAAGCTCAATGGAAATGAGATGAAGATCACCTCCCACCACATCAAGGACGTGGGAGGCGCTTGCTGGTCGTCCGCCGGACCGGCCTCGTACATGATCCTCCACCCGGGGTTCGGGTATGAGGAGTCGAAGGAGGGACGTCTCAATCCCTACGTCATCATTAACTATGGCGACTTCAGCCAGCCGGTCGACCGCTCCAATCCCCTCACCTGCCGGTTCTGGGGCGTCTCGTACGACGGCCAGGCGATCGACGGGGGGACATTCACCTGGAGCCTGCCCGCTCAATAAGCGGAAGGGAGCCACGATGCCGACGATCAACCCTTACGCCCTCGAAGACATCCAAATCCCCGACATGCCCATGGGCCCCATGGCCTTCGGTTCTCCGGCGGCCGGCGCCCAGGGCAGCGACGCCTCCAAGATGATCATGGCGATGATCGCCGCCCGGGCGGCCGAGCGGGCGGCGGAGCCGGCGCAGCCGCAGAACGTCGATCACGCGGAACAACCGGACAACACGGGAGCGATCCTCGGCGGCGTGGCCGCGGGCCTCGCGGCGTTCGGCATCGGCGTGGCCGCCGGTGTGGCCGCGTCCGCCGAATCCTCCGCTCCCAAGACTGAGACCGAGGACTCGAAGGCCCCGGCCCCGCCGGAAGCTTCAGCGCCCGAGACACAGCCCGACCCGCAGACGCAGCCGCAATCCGCCGCCCCCGCGGCGGAGCCTCAACCGAAAACGAACTCCCAGGCACCCGAGCCCCAACCCAAGTCGAATCCGCCGGCGGCCCCGGACGCGCAAGAAGAGGCAAAGCGGAAATACGTCGCCGACGCCCATGCCCTCTACGAGAAGTGTCTGCAGACCCCCGGCATGGTTTGTCTGAAGCCCGACGTTTCGGACTCACCCGACCTGAAAAAATGATTGCGCAATAGCGACCTATGACCGGCGCGGGCACGCGGTCGTCAGCTCCTGCTCCTCGCGTAAGCCAGCGCCCAGGCGTACTCGTCATCCGTCAGCGGTTGGAATTTTGGAACCTGGCCGAAGGCTTCAACCATGTCTTCTTCGTAAAACGGCGTGGCATATCCCATTTTAGTCCCCAGGCCATTTTTCCTCTGGCGGGCCATGCGAACGGCCCGCCAGAGGAGATTCGAAATGATACCCGGCTGTTCGGATGCATGCGCGGATTCGAGGTCGCGCAGTTCCTCGGAGACCCTCTCCCACTCTTGCCTGTCCGCCCGTTCCTGCTCCGTCTCCGTCGTCGGCAGGCTGATCTCCATGATCTTCCTTTCCTCGCGCGCCTGGCGTCTCATCTCCTCCGCCGCCTTCCTCAAGCCCCTCTCGTGGTCGGAAACAAAGTCGATCATGCTCCCGGCGGATAGCAGGTTCACATTTCGCCCCGGCACCCACAGAAACACCTCTTCACTCCCGCCGAAGATCAGCCGGCTGAGACCGGGCGCCAACAACGCGATCGAAATGGGCCCCGCGTCTCCCCCGTTGGCCGGACCATCATTGTAGGCAGGGACAAACTGCCTCCGGCCTTCGCCGTCGACCAAGGTGACCGGGCCGGGATCGGAATTGACGAACCAGATCCCTCTCTGTTGATGCAACCGCGCCCCGAACGGTTGCGGATGGCTGAAACGCACGAAGGCCGTCCTCTCGAGGGACTCGGGCGGATGGGTGCCGATATAGACGTCCAGCGCGGGATCGACGACGGCCAGCGACAGACCGCCGGCGAAGATCTGCAAGAGAGGCGAGGAAACCGGGAGACCGGCGCCGATTTGCATGATGACGTTATCGACGAAAGGAGGAGGATGTTGTTTTGGGATCAGGCGGGATCGGAGATTGTTAAGAATGGATATTCGATTATTTCTTGTGATGAAAGTGCGGCTGCAGGAGCGAAGCGATCTCCGGGTCCGCCCCCTGCCCGTAAACGAGGCGGCGGAAGGTCAACAGCGAGGGTTTGGGCTCCGAGGCCGGCGACCGGTCCGTGTAGATCCGGTGGGCCGAGTCCGCCACATGCAAGGGGCGCGCGACGCCCTTCAGAATGCGGGATTCCAGCCGTTTGATGCATTCGTCAAAGGCCTGCCTGAGGCGCTCGCGGCATAAGCTGGCGTGAGGGACCCTGTCGATGCCCGCCTTCTCGAGGAGGGAGAGGATGACGGGGTCGGCGGTCTTCCCCGTCACCCGCTGGGTGAAACTGACGAGGGCGGGCGGCTTGGTTCCGGACGGAAGGTCTTCGCAGAAAAGGCGGTGGGCGCGCACCGCGATCGTCCGGGGCCGGGGCGACCGGCCGGATTCGGCCTCGTCTTCCTCGATCGCGCGCTCGAAGGCCTCGATCATCTTGGACCGGTCGATCCGGGCGAGCTTTGGGATCCGGTGCCCTTCGATCAGCGACAGGATCTCCGCATCGACGCGGCGGCCTAAAAGACGCGCCCGGAAGGTCCAGATCGAGGGCTTCTTCACGCCGACCGGCAGGTTCCGGCAAAAGACCTCCCGCGCGAGGTCGGCGATCAGGGTGAGACTGACGTCTCCTTGGCGATTGGCCTCTTTCAGCTCCGCCAAGGCGGTCCGAAAGGACTCCAAGACCCTTTTTTGATCGAGCACCGCACCCTCCTTGCCCCTTTCAATAGCAAAGAGAATGCCAATCGGAGCTAATAACTAAGTATATAATATTACTACTATTTATAGAATACTGTCTTAGCGATCCGCATATTTTGAATATGATTGCTGAAGTTTTTGCAGTTTCTGATTTGATTCAACAGCAAACCGCTCGAGGGTCTAGTCTCCAGGGGCATCGTCCGAGCTCGAAAGGACTTGCGGGACGACGAGGCCGCCAACGCCCGCTGCGGCAGCCACAGGGAGCACTTCATTGGCGACCGTAAAGCCCCCGGCCGCCCAGGCCGGTAAAGACGTCGTCGTTAACACAGCGGTTGATCCGGCGGTCGTGCCGGTCACGGTCGCCGTTGTCCCGCCGGCGGTCGCCGCCATGACGCCTCCGCTCGCGACCAACTCAGGAATGGCGAACGGCGCCGCGGCCCCGGCAAGAATCGCCAAGTCATACAAGAATTCCACCGAATGCAGTTCCCTAACCCTCTCGAGATCCCTCGCCAGTTTTTCATGTTCGAGCGTGCGCTTAACGAGAACAAATTGTTCCATCGGGTCGAGTGACGTCCACTTTTCGAGCGGCATGCGCAATCTCTCAGACCATTTCTGATCCGATTCGTTTCTGGCGACTTCCCGAGTGCGATCATCCTCCCTCATCCCCCAGGATTCAACTTCGCCGTCGGTCGCTTTCGTGATGCGATCCAAACGCCATCCATCGGAATCGCGCCGATAGTGCTTGGTCCAAAAGCGACGAGGATAGGAATTTCGCGCATCCGGTACCGTTTCCGAGCACGTTGCACTGGCGAAAGTCACATTCCCGCAGTAATCCCGAATGGCGGTATCGTCCAGAGCGGGATCATCGACATTCACCATCTTGTCATACAAAGACGGATCATAACCATCCGGGCCCCAGGTTAAGAAGGACAGATCGCCCGACGGGGAATCGGAATTCACATTCCCATTACCAGCACCGGGCGAAGCCGAGACATCAACGGTTGGGGATTCTACCGGTGTCGACTTCGTGGTGGATTTTCCATCCCCTCCACCGGGGGAAGTCGGTTTGTTGGGATCATCGTCATTGGGGCCCCCCTTGCCCTTCCGTTTGATGAAATCGACGATCATCTGGAGCGCCATGCTCCCCAGCGGGGCGAGAATGCCGAAACCGAGGAGGCAGGTGATCAACAGCTCCTTGCCGACATCGCTTTCCTGCCTCGACTTCTCGATCGTATCGGCCACCTTTTCGCATTTTTTCTCGTCCTTCAAAGGGCACTCGTCGTCCAGCTGCTCCAGCGCGAATTCGTTCTGGGCCGGATCGTCGACCTTCACGCAGATCGTTCCTGCGACGA
>DATIGE010000073.1 GCA_035454885.1 bacterium | reverse complement strand
GTCCATGACCATCTTGTAGAGGCTGGGGGACTTGAGCCCCGCGCGTTTGGAAAAGAACCGGTAGGAAAAGCCGTAGTTTTTCTTCGCCGACTGCAGCCAGTCGCGGAGAAAGTGGCGGTAATCGAGATAATTGAAGAGATTGGGTTGTTCCTTGTTCTCCATGGTGGAATTCAAAAGCAAGCCGCGTGCCAAGCTATTTCAAGGCGAAAGAGGCACTTTTGAAGCTTCACATTTGAATATTTTGAACTTTTCGAGCCATTCTTGAATTTTCTGTCCACACCCGTGGCCTGAAATCACTCCCGATTCCGGCTGGCACGCCGGTTGCTCCACTACTCGTCCGGGGGTCATTTATGAAACATGTTTCCATTCTCAGGACCGGCGTTAATCCCTACCAGGCTGAGGGGACCGGCACTAACGACGAGTCCGATGGGAACGAGGGGACGGTAGAAGGCAATACCCAGGTCGATACCCTCAAGATCCTGGAACAGACCGCCGAAAGTCTGAATGAGATCATCGAGGCAGCGACACGGCCGATTCTTTCACTCTTCAAGTCCCCCTTGGCCGGTGTCGACACCGCGGCGGATCTTAACGAAGCCCTCTCCATCGAGGAGGCCGAGGCGGCGCAGTTGGAGGCGTCCGGCAAGGAGGACGAGGCGGATGACGTCCGCGACGACTTGAGGGAGGAGCTAGAAGACAAACTGGCGGATCTCGATGAGGCGATCGCCAAGGATCCCAACGACAAGGAGAGTTTCCGCATCCGTGCCGGGATCCATCATTACCTTTCAAACTACAAGGCTGCGCTTCAGGACTTTCAAGCGGTCTCGGCGAAGGAAGCGTCGGAGTACCGTGTGGAGCTCACCGAGACCTTCAAGGACCTCCTGCCCGAGACCACCGTCAACCTCCCGGAGATGATACGGATCGCCGAAGCCCTTCGTGACGATTCGACGCCGCCGGCAGGTTCTTCGACAAATTGGGCCGCGGTCCGGGACGAGATCGGCAAGCCGGAATATCTCGAGGCGTTCGCCCGGGAATGGCTGACAAAGGCGCAACAACTGATCGGCACCGGCGATCTCGATGCGGCCGAGGAGGCGTTGGACCATATCAAGGACGACCTGATCGGGCGGCTCACCGATGAAGAGAAGGCGGCCTTCAAGGGGACCCAGAACGAACCGATCCTTCGGATGACATCAAACTTCTTAAGAGGGCAGATCGCCTCGGTTAACGATCATGAAGGTGAAGCCAGGGAAATCTTTGAAGGGCTGCTGCCTGCGCTTGACGACCTCTTGAAAAACGATTCCGCCAACAAGGACGCCCTGCGCCTTCGGGCGGCGGCGCACAACAACCTCCAGCAGTTCGGCGAGGCGCTCAAGGATTATGAGGCCCTCTCGAAGGAAGAGGGAGAGGAGTACAAGAACAATCTCACCGTCCTTGCCGATGAGCTTTCAAAGGAACGGACCCAGGCGGCGGGCCAGCCCCAGAGAGAGCTGGAATGCCTGCTCAGCCAGGCCAGGGTCGCCGAGGCTCTGGGAGACAAAGAGTCGGTCGCAAGACTCTCGAAGGAGATCGAGGCCAAGACTCCCGAGGCGATGCTCCATGCGAACCGCGAAGGGTTGAAAAACGCGACCGACCCCGCGCGAAGACTCGTTTTCGAATACAAAATCGCCTTTCTCGAGGGTCACCTGGAGGAGGGGGAACTCAAGATCCGCGACCTCAAGGATCAGGTCCAGGGGAAGCTGAAGGACGATCCCAGGCTCTTTGAAAAGGACCCGGAATTGGGCATCGCCTACGAAGAGGCTCGCGCGGCCCTCCGCGCGCGGACCCTGGCGCACATCGCCGATCTGAAGGAATTCAGCAAGCTCCTCAAGGCACAACGCGACAGCAAACTCGTGGGAAGCGCCACCTTCAACGCCGAGCTCCTCGACTTCATGGAAAAGAGGGTCAAGGACGAAAAGGCGGACACACTGGAAGAGGCCTGGAGCCAGATCGACGACCGCCAGGCGAAGCTTCAAGCCAAATTCTGGAGGGAACACGCCGTTCAAAAGGGATCGGTGATGCCGTACGTCACGGCCCATCTGCCCTCGGAGACTGGATTATTCGACAAGCTCAACAGGGAGCGGGACGATTTCCTCGGTCTCCTTCAAGCGGATTCCGCGAACCCGGATCTTGCGAAGGCGGACGGTTTCGAGGGGCTGAACTACGCCCGCGTCGAGGGAGGCCTGTTGGAGGTCCACACCGGGGATAGCGATGCCAAGGCGATCCGGATCGTCTTCGGAAAGGAGGGCGGCTCCGTCTATGACGTCGCATCAGGGACCGTCTACAGCGTCCAACCAAGCGACAAGGATCAGGTCGTCGTCGTCAGCAATGGCAAGTTTCTGGCCCCCCACCTTCATGAAGGTCAGGACTATTTGAGCGGTCGCTATTCCCAGTGCTTCGGCGCCAAGTCCTTCCCCAAGAACCGTCAGGACGGCGAAGGCTCGGCGATCAAGGGGCTGCAACGGATAACGGGCGCGATCAAGCAGTTCGGCAACCACGAGGATTCCGACTTTCACGTCCTCTATGACCGCTATACTCGGGTTGGCCTGGAGAAGGAGTCGACCCCGGAGGGCCGGCGGGAGGCCTTTGTAGAGATCGCCAAGAAGATTCGTCACTATAACGGCTCCTACGAGATCGCCGGTTCCTTTTTGGAGCAGGTCTTCGCCAAGGACTTCGGACGCATCCTGGAC
Organism: bacterium; assembly: GCA_035454885.1. Lineage (NCBI taxonomy): Bacteria > bacterium. Next base: position 5,924 of record DATIGE010000073.1, on the reverse strand, counting down.
GATATCAAGAAGACACAGCCGGAGAAGATCGGGGAGATTCGCGGAAAGGCCGAGACGGATCGACCGAAACTGCGCGAGAAGGTCGTCACCCAGTTCAAGGAGGCGAAGCGAGAGGATGCCTCGGAGATGGAGATCGACGAAGCGGTTCAGCGGGTTGTGGATACCCAAATCAACTTCGAGGTCAGCAAGCTCGTCTATGAAAAGATGGTGCAGTGGAACGATAAGACGGGCGGCAACCCGTCCCGCTACGACGGTCAGTGCTCCCCGGACTTCAGCGACAAGCTCTCCCACGAGGCCTTCTTGATCTACAACGACATGAAGGACCCGACCGGAGAGTGGTTCAATCTTGCCGACAACACGTGGGACTCCATTATTGATGAGGCCGTCATCACCGCCGTGACACTGCCCCCGACCATGGGTGTCGGGGCGGCGGCCCGCGGCTTGATCGGCGGAACCTCTCTCGCCATCCGTCTCGCGGCACAGGGGGGCGTGCGGGCCTTCGCCGTGCGGGCGGGCATCTTTGTAGCCGGCGCCCTGACCGAGGGCTCCATGATGACCGGCATCGGCGCCGGGATCACTGGAACCCCTTTCGAGTTGAAGGAGGTCGGACGGAACGTCCTGATGATGACCGCCTTCCACGGCGGCGGCAAGGGCTGGGGCAAACTGGCCTCGAAACTGAATATTGGGGAAGAGGCGATCAAAAAGGCCGTTGCCGCCGGTGGGTCCGCCAGGGGCTTGCGCGCGTTGAACGGTGCGGGATCGCTCCTCACCTCGACCCAAGTGGCCACGGCATGGAGCTACCTGCATGATGGCGACGACCGTAATTTCTTTGAGCGTCAATTAGGGGAACTCGCCCGGATGGGAGGCCTGCATGTCGCCTCGCACGTGGGCAACGCCGTAACCGGCTACATGCCCTTGCGTCTCGAGGTGCTCGCAAATTCGCGCCAGGCCTTCGCGCGCGACTCCTTCAAGGGCTTCTATCGCGAGCGTCTCGGTCAGATGAGGTCCAAAGGGATGGAGTGGGGACAGGCGAAAAAGATCGCTCGCGCCGCTGCGGCCCGCGATGCCGCGGCCTACTCTCGGGGACTTGTTTTCAATCCGGCCGATCCCTCGGTCATACCCGGTCTGGTCCTTGACCGAGCCAGTGCCCTTCGAAGTCTCATGAAGAGCCGCGCAAAATCGGCTCCAATACAAAGGGTTGCCCCCCGGTCGCCCAAAGCTCCGACGTCGGTCCAGGGTCAAGACCTCCTCCCCGCCGCCGCCCGTCAGGCGAAGCCGGCCAGGCCCCTCGAGCGTTCCGAGGAAGTGACGCGAGCTGGAGCCGCCGTCGCCCATGCGGACGATCAGCCGTCGAGCCCGGGAGTCTCCGGCGTCCATGACTCTCCGTACAACGACCCGATCAATGCGCACCACCGCGAAATGGGCCTCGCGGTCAGCCAGTTGGATTATCTCTTCGGCTTCATCGACGGCCTCAGGAGAGACAATCCGGGCCATGGAGAGCGAACGAGCCCCGTGGACATCCTGGACAGCCGCCAGTCGTTTTCCGACCTGACCGCCAATCCGCCGGTCCTGCGTGAATACGGCGTCGAGTTCGACGTCCGCAGCCAGGCCGACGCGGACAAGCTGCTCAATCACATCCGCGACAACGCTCAAGACCTCGGTCAGCGAACGATCCCGTTGGAGATCGATGCCGGCAAGCCGGAGGAGCCCAATGTCCTTCGCCTGAAGACGCCCGGAGGCCATCCGGTCTACGTCCGCGCGCGGATCGTGGAGCCTGCACCGACGAGAGCCGATCGATCGACAATGCTTCCTCCCCCGCCCCCGGGCGGCGCGCCGGAGGCCAATGTCCCCCGCGGCGACCTGGATCTTCCCTCCGGCAACATCGCCCGAAAGGCCCAGATCAGCACCGACTTGAACGAGAGAATCTACGGAGAAAGGAAATTCCCCCGTTACATCGGCATGGAGCTCGTCGAGGGGTTGGAAATCGGGATCGTTTCGACCCTCCGCGAACGCGGCCACGGCAAGATCGCGGACAAGATGGAAAAGGACCTCGAGACGGCATTCACCGCCGGCTCGGATTCCAGCGATTACCGCGAAGCGGTCGATCGCCTGGGCGATGCGATGAAGCTCTTCAAGAAAGACCCGCGCTTCTCGAAATATCAGATGGTCGACTTCATGGATCCGGCGACCCTGGAAGGCTTTTCACGCGAGATCGGCAAACTCTATGGGACACAGCCCGTGGCCGCAAAGGGATCTTCCGCCTTCTTGCCGACCGACGCCCTCTACAGCGTCGCCGGCGCGCCGGCCCTTTTCGCGTCGCTCGCGGATTCCATCGGCACCGGCGCCGCGGCGGCGATCACCGGGGTTCTGACGGCCGTCGGTCTCTTGGGAATGGTCTGGAGACGCGGGAATGCAAACCCGGAACGACCCAATCAAGCCGGTGAAATCGAGGTCCGGCCCCAAGGCGGCAGGGACTTTGTCATGGGCCGCAATCCCGGCTCGGACCTTGTCATTGATGATGCTTCAATCTCCGGGACGCACGTCACGTTACACCAGGAAAACGGCGTCTGGTACGCCGTCAACGGGGCGTTGGGCACTTCGAAGAAGAGCCTCAACGGCTTCGCCGTCGGGGAAAAGTGGGTGGATGGGAAGTTCGAGCCGGTCAAGGACGGAGACCGGATCTTGATCCGGACGGGCGAAGGCGGAGGAACGGCCTGGAACACGTTTGTCTTCCGCGACCCCGCCAAACCCGCCCCGACCATGGAGGCGCCGGCCAAGGTTTCGAGCCCGAAACCCTGGACCGATCGCCGGGAAGATTGGAAGGGCATCGCGGCGGCCTCCAACAAGGGGCTTCATTACAAAGACGCCAATGAAGACCGCTACGTCGTCCTGACGAGTCCGGACGGCCGCAGCCTGATGGTGGCCATCGACGGGATGGGCGGCCACGCGGGCGGCGAGCGGGCCGCGGAGATCGCCCGGGTCGCCATCGAGAAGGCCATGGCTGATGGAAGGTCCGTCGCGGAGGCGATGACGGCGGCCGACGCCGCAATCACGAGCGACAATGCGTCGCGCGGGATCACCCGCCAGGCGCCGGGGGCCGTCGCGATGGCGGTCCAACTGACGCCGCAAGCGGACGGCACCTACCGGGCCGCCTTCACCGGCGTTGGCGATTGCGAGGCCCTCGTCATCCGTCCCGGCGCCTCCCAGCCCGTCCTCCACCACACCCTGCGCGCGAACAGCCTCTCCGCCGCCATTCGAAAGGCCTCGGGGAAGCCCTTCCAGACGCTCCCCGACGGACGGCTGGCCCGCGGACAGACGCTGGACCTCCGGATGGACGAATACGCCAATATGGTCGATTCCGCCCTCGGCGGACATGACGCCAGGATCGACACGAGCGCCCCGGACAAGCCCTTGCGCGACGGCGACATCATCCTCACGGGCTCCGACGGACTTTTCGAAAACTTCGGGCGCCTCGACGTCATTCACGAAGTGATCCGCTTGAGCGGGGCGAGGACGGCGGCGGGGATCCGCGACGCCCTCATGACCGAGGCCTTGATCCGCATGAGCCTCGCCCGGAACGCCTCGAACAAGGTCTTGTCTCATCGCGATTACGTGGCCGCCTATCTCGAGGCCACCGGACAGGAGCCGCCCAACGGTTGGAGAGGGATGTATGAACCCTGGAGGGACGCCGCCGGGCAGTATCACACCTACGAACTCGACGCGAACGGCAATGTCCTCCACGCCAACAGCGGGAGGCCGGTGGATCACTTCAAGAACGACAACGTCACTCTCACCGTCCAGGTGGTCGGCGAGCCTGTCCATCAGCGGAATTGAGGTTCGAACGGAAGGCGGGGCCGTAGTCCTTCTCAAAGTCGTCGCGGAATCCCAGGGCGAACCCGAGAGGAGACTCGCGAAGCAGCCTCTTGAGCGGCCCCGGGTCCCCATGACCGGCCCTCCACAGGAATTCCCGGGCGTGCCCCAGCAATTCGATGCGGAACATCACGGGCTGGGTCTTCGCCTCGGCGGGGATGATGTCGAGGTGGTGCTGGTACTCGTGAACGATGCAACACAGGACTTCGAACAGGACCTCCTCGGGCGGGGCGTTAAACCGCATCTGCAGCGGCCGATGGCGGACCATCATCACCGCCCGAGCCGTCACGAGCCCGGCGTAGAGATAGACGGCATCCTGGGTCGCCGGATCGATGATCCGGTTATGGGGGCTCTTCCTGCGAATCTCCCGGAAATGCCCCAGAACCCTTTCGTGGAAGGAATCGCCCGAAAGGATCTCGAGATCGAACTCGCGATTTTCGATCGCTCGCGCCAGGGCGAGGGAAAATGGGTCCGCCAGCCGCCGGAAGGCGCAAACGACGTCCTGAACGCACAGGGCTCCCGGAAGGGGACGGTCCCGTAAGAGTCGTCTGAGAATCGCGCGGCGTCTCTCCGCCCTCGCAGCGGACTCGCCTTCCTCGATCCACTCAGGCCCCTTCTCTTCGACCTCGTCGATCAGGGGGCCGGCGGAGGGATGACCCAGGTAGGCATCGGACTGGTTTGCGTGAAATCGATCGAGGACGGGCGCTGGATGGGGATAAACGCCGGCAAGTCTGAAATGTTCGTCCCCCAATTCGCCAAGCTTCGAATCCAGGAGCCCGTCCCGGTCCCGCAGGAGGAGGTAAAGTCGATGAAAGCGGATCATGGCCAGCGGGCTCGCCGCGGCTACCTTGAGGGCCTTTTCCAGGGCCGGCACAAGACCCGGGTCCCTGACAGCCCTTTCCAATACGTCCAAAAATTCATCCGGAGGGATCCCTCCCTCTGCCCGAAGGGCATCCGCCGCCCGCGCCGCGATACATTTCTCCCTCCAACCCATCGGAAGGGCACGCACGCGCGAGTACTCCGAACGGCGGAGCCTCAGAAAGGCCGGTTCATAACAGGGCCAAGTGGCGAGGGGCCTTTTCCCCAAGACCTCGGCCACGAGGCATTCATAGTCGTCAAGCGCCGCGCCGGAACCGATCGCGTGGAGAAGCGCCGGGGCCTGCCTGAAGTCCCTCCGGCGGCCCATCTCCTCCCACGCCACGCGCGTGAGCCAACCCGCGTAACTCCCGGCGGATCCGTCCCTCTCCGAGCGATCCAACAGGTAATTCAGCCGAATCGCCGCAAGCGCACGGTCCGGCGGTCCCGATGACCCGGGAGAGGGGCCCAGCGTCGAAGAGGAAGGCCCTGACACGGGCGCAGAAACGGTCGCCGCCGTTTCGGGCAATAAGAGAATCGGCGGGCGCGCCATCAAGGCGGCGGGAGGCAGCGTGAGCATCGGCCGTTCTTCGGAGGGCCCAGGACATGGTTGCCTCATCCCCGCTGCCCCCTTTATTTCTCTGAGAATGACTATTTTTGGAGATCCGATCGCGCGGCCGTCACATTTTTTGAATTCATTATTGTAGTTTTTGAATGTCATGTGAGGCCGGTATATTCACTATCTATTTGTATTTATTATATTATTTATTGGCACAGCGATTGCTTTGATTATCCTCATCGGGGGTAAATCGATTATGAGAAATATTCAATTATTCGTCCTCATCGCCGGCCTTTTCGCCCTGTCCGCTTGCGGGGGGGGCCTTGAGTTCATGGGTGTGAAGGACAAGGGCCGCCAAGACGTCGGGCAGGATGCGTCGGTCACGCCGCAGGACCCGGAGGAGGATTCGGGACCCCGCAATCAAAATGACGAGGTCATCCTCCCGAGCGGCGGCGCCCCCGCCGCGGGGTTCGACGAGTTCGCGTCGTCCGTTCCCGCGAGCCCGGCCCCGGAGGCCCCCGCTCCGGCCCCGGCTGCCCTCACGGCCACGGTCCGTGCCGACAAGGACTTCGGCGTCCGTTTCGGCCTGGTGAAGGTCTCGTGGGAAATCCAGGGCGGCGGAGAGCCCACGGAGGCGTAC
>DATIGE010000072.1 GCA_035454885.1 bacterium | reverse complement strand
CCCAGTCGGGACGGCGGCGCAGGCATTCGATGACGCCCTGGAGCCAGCCGCGCATGAGGAGGTAGTCGCGGACGTTCCGCAGATGAAGGCGATCATCGAGGAGATAGGCGGACAGATCGCCGGCGACGCCTTCCTCATAGTCCCGTTTGAGAATTTGCCCGGCGCGCCGTCCGGTCTCGAACGCCGCTTCCTTTCGATCCGCGCCCCAGCGGACCCAAAGCCGTCCCAAGGCTCCGGCGAACGGTTTTTTTTCCGCCTCGGGAAAGGTCTCGCACAGTCCCTGGAGGAAGGCCTTGAGGGAGGAGGCCGAGCCCTTCTTGAGGCGGCCCCGGAGGGCGACTTTGCCATGGCGGACGTCGTTGAGGAAGAGGGCGCCGGCATCGTGAGGCGAGGGGGAGGGGGCGGGCGGCGTCTCCCAAGGCAGGCCTTGGAGTCCCCTCAGGTACCCCTCGGTCTGGGTGACGCTGGCCTTCACGAGGCCGGGCTGGCTGGTGGCGGCGTCCAGGCAGGAGCGGATCTGATCGATCACGTTGTCGGTCGGTCCGCGTCGGTCCATACAGGGTCAATGAGCAATCCCTGTGCCACCCTCAGGCCGCCGGCGCATCCTGCCTAAGTCACTGTAATTAATGTTGTTTGTTCAACTTCGGCCGGACGCCCCTCTGAAATTTGAAGCGCAGAGTTGAAATAATTGAAATGTCAGGTCTGTCCTCTTGCAGCTCCTTCGTTTTCGAGATCCGCCAGGGCGACGGCGATCTCTTCCGGCGGGGGGGCCGGTGCAGCGGTCGCGGCCGGGATGGGGGGATTCACCCTCGTTTCTCGCCTCTCGACGGGGGCCCGGGGCGCGGGGGGCATGCCTTGATCCGCCATGTTGGCCAGCTGCGATTGGACCGCCACTTGGGCGGCAGGGTGGGCATTTTCGACGACGGTGCGGTTCGCCGCCCATCGCCGCCAGACGGCCCTCAGGCCGAGATACAGGACGACCGCCCCGAGTCCGCCCGTCGTGCCCATGAAGATGTTGGACAACAGGGCGGCATCGTCGCGCTCCTGAGCGATTTCGGCCTTCTCGGCCTCGTGCGACTGGGCGAGTTTCTCGCTCGCTTTCTTCACCGCTTCGTCCCGCCGTTGATTCGGCGTCTTGTAGGACGGATCGACGGCCGCCTTCATGCTCTCGACGTAGGCCACCAGGGGCTGCGCGCCCAGGCGCGCGGCGTCGCACTCGCCCTTCGCGTCCTCGCCGCAATAGGCCGTGATGAAGGCGTCCTTGGTGATGGTCTTGCCCTGGGCCCCCTGAAAGGCGGCGACGATGTCGGCGGTCTCCGCGTCGCTTGGGTCCTTTCCGGTCAGGAAGGCGTAGAGCTCGCCCTCGATCTCCACCACGTTCTTCGTCAGGCCCTCGCTGCCGGCGCCCTTGATGAGATCCCCAAAGCACTTGCGGGCGTCGGCATTGGCCAGGATCGACAGATCGATCGTGTCCGGAATCCGGAGAGGGATGCTCATCGGCAGGCCGGTCGCGTCGTTCAAGGCGCCCGCCGACAGTTGGTAAAACATCTGCACCATCGTGTTCGTCCCGCCGAGGGCGGGGGTCATAAAGGAACCGTTGCAAACCATAATTGCCTCCTGATCGCTTGGTTGATTCCGAGTGCTACTGGCCCGCCGGCTTGCGCGGTCCCTTGGGCCCCGGGGCGCCGCCGCCACCACCGGGCACGGAGACCGAGGGGCCGTTGAACGTCTTGCCGCCCTTCGGCGTCGCTTGAATGACGTGTTCGCCGCCGCCCGCCGCGCTGCGCGCCTGGCCCGGGCCCCACACCTTGATCTCCTCCGATTCCTTCTGGCCCTTCTTGACGACTCCGGAGGCCTTGGCGTTGCCGACGACGACGTCGACCGACGTGTCCTCCGGCGCCTCCTTCTCCATCGTGACCCAGACGGAGAGGCGGTCGCCGATGTACGGGCTGCTGCCCGTCTTGCGAACGGAGGCGACCTCGACGGTCTTGGGTTTCGGAGCGATCGTCATGGTCGTCGACAATCTCTTCGTCGTCCCGTCCTCGGCCTTGACGTCGAAGATGACCGTGTAGGTCCCGGCCGGCAGCGTGTCGGGCGTCTTGAAGCTGAAGCTCGTCGCCTGGCCGATCTGGCTCGCGTCCACCTCGTAGGCCTTGGGGTCGGGGTAATAGTTTTTCTGAAGTCCGGCCGTCTGTCCCTGGAGGACGAATCTCGGGGCGATCGTGATCGCCTTGTTGGTGACGACCCCGAAGCTCACCTCCGAGGCCGTCTTTTCGGC
>DATIGE010000071.1 GCA_035454885.1 bacterium | reverse complement strand
GGCCGGGGCCCAAGCTCCGCGAAGGCGACGGCCAGGTGCCGGAAGGCGTTTACGGCGTCAACGCGCTGAATCCGAACAGCCTCTTCCATCTCTCCATTCGCCTTAACTATCCCAACGCCGACGACAGGGCCCGGGCACGGGAAGACGGACGGGCAAATCTGGGGGGCGACATCATGATCCACGGAAGCGCCGTCTCCATCGGCTGCTTGGCCGTCGGCGATGAGGCCGCGGAGGAACTTTTCGTGATCGCGGCCTTGACGGGGCTCGAAAACGTAAAAGTCATCTTAAGCCCGGTGGACTTAAGGTCACGGTCGCTGGGTGGGAATGCATCTCCCGTCTGGACCACGAATCTCTATTCGAAAATCCGGAAGGAGCTTGGGAATTATCCCTCAGAGCCGGGGCGCTTTGAAACTAGATCCTGACGTAAACGCCGATCAACGGGCGATTCGAAGGATGCTCGGAAATGAAGTCGCTGACGAAGCCGTCTTCGGTGCGGATTTCGATGTGGCCCGCCCCGCGGCCCCCGTAAACCAAGACGGAGCCGATGGGCGCGGCGAACGGATCGCTGACATCGATCCTCTTGAATCCGAATTTCTTTTCCAGCTCTTCGCCGGCTTGCTTCGCATACCGGGTCGTGGGCCGCTCATCGAGGACGGCGGCCTCCAGCATCGCGTTCTTAACGGCGCGCCAGCAGCGGCGGTGGGAGTGTTTCCGCGCGTTGATTTCGGCGATCTGCGCCGCCTGGATCATCTGATTGTCGTAAGAATGGATCTCGATGCTGACTTCCGGCTCCGAATCGAAATCGAAACGATCACGAGCAGACTTCGCCTCCGCCGTTGAGGAGAGGATGAAGGCACTGCACAGCAGGAACAGGACGCCCCAAAATTTTCTTTGCATCATTTTAACCCTCCTGACTGTTCGAATTAGGAGGCCTATCGCCTCCTTCAGCAGAAAGTTTCTCCTTATTTGTGTCTCAAAATGGATCAACGGTTGGGGGGACTTTTGACAAGAAAATCAAGTCATTGCAACGAGAAGATTTCTTGGGCGCGATACCACGCGCGCAGGGGTCGTCGCCACGCCCGGAGGGTTATCATGCGGGTCACGGTTTAACGAGAAAATGAGCGGGAATTACTGATAATCCGGGAATCCGATCAGGAAAATATAGGGCTCTGCGGTGCTGGAGCAGGTCGGATCGCGCGTCGCGATGTCGTAGACCAAGACGAGGGGGCCCTTGCTCAAGTAGGCGTCCTCGAGCAGGTGGCAGAAATCCCGGTGCCAGGCAGCCTTGCCGGAGAGACGGACTTGAACCGAGCGTGAATCGCCGTCATTCGGATTATTGGGATTGGCGACCTGGAGTGTCGCGGTACAGGCATAGCTGCCGTCGGGCCTCACGGGAGTCCCGCTCAAGGCGGATCGATCGGAATCCCGGCGATCAAAGATGATCCTGGTGACGGCGCCGTGGCATTCCAACTTCCGGCCTCCATCCACCTTCCTGCAGTAATCGTATTCGCTCTGAGGCTCGCACGCCGTTGCCGGTTGCGGGTCGGGGGCTTCTTCGGGCGGCGCGTCCGGCTCCAAGACGATGCGGGGCACCCTCGACGGAGACAGCTGCACCGCATCGAGGCCCCCTTTGATCACGCCCTCCTTTCGCGTCGGCGAGTCGAGAACGGTACCGAAAATACCCGTCCAGCCTTGGGACGCAGGCGCGGATTTGGCCAAAGTCCAATCGTGCGAATAGCAAGTACCGGAAATGCAGCAGTGGCACCAATTGGTACTCTCGAGATCACACCGGACCGTCCCTTCCTTTCCCTCGCGAAGGCATGTTTTTCCGTGGTCCACGGGCAAGGCCAGGCCGATTCCGATATGCCAGAAAAGAAGGGCGGCAACGACAAGAACGATACGAAACGCTGAGGCCATAAAAATCCCCCGTCAGTGGGTATATTGCATTCGATGTGCCAAGAAAGAAGGACCTCAATCAGCGTAAGTATCCGAAATTATTTGGTTCAGTGGATGGGGCGGGGTTGTCATCCTGATCATTATGATAAAATTATCAAAATGAGGGAAAAGGTCTCACGGCCTCCTAAAGGCCACTCATCATATCGCGCAGGGCAAAGGGGGCCGCGATCAAGGTCCCCAGGGCGTAGATGGCCCAAATCACGTAGACGAGAACGGCCGCAATCGTGTCCTGCTTGGCTTGAAGACGCTGCATGAGGGGCTGCTCGGCCCCTCCCGCCGCCTTCTGCATGCCGAAGAACATCTTGAAGAATAGCCTCACGAAGACGGGAACCGCCGAAAAACCCATGAGGAGAAAAAGACCGAACGCGACGGGGAGGGCGATGCGGCCGATCGCCCTCTGGTCCTCCGGATTGGTGATCCGCGTCTCCAAGACCGCCCCGACGATGCCCCAAAGGATGAAGATCCCGAGGGCGGAAAGGAAGATGACGGCGAAGGGTTTGGCCGGGGGTGGGCGCATGACCATGTCCTTTAGTCGCACGGCGGAGGAGGAGGGACAAGATCCTTGATGGCCGGATCGTCCAAATAGCTTTTCGTCAAGAGCGGCGTCTTGAAGCGGATTCGTGCCCAGAGCATCCGGAACGGAAGCAAGGCGATCAACCCGATCTTCGTTGCGGCGCTGAGACCACGCGGCGGGACCTCGGAGAGTCCGAGGCGCTGGATCCTCAACTCGAAGCAGCGCAAGGAGTGCTCGTAAAAGGCGTCGAAGCGGCCCAGGACCGGATGCCCGCCCGCGGCCTTCTTCTTGAGCGTCTGGTTGACGAACCGTTTGACGAACCGGAGCCCCCACAACTGTACCAAGGCCTGTCCCAAGAGGAGCGGCCGAGCCGCGGGATGTTTCGTCAACCATGCCATCGTTTGCTTCTCGCCGAACTCGACATGGCGCTCTTCTTCGACGACGGAGGTCGAAAGGATTCTCTGGATCTCCGGATCCTCGATCGTCTCGATCATCGCGTAGAAGACGCCCAGGACCAGCCCCTCGCCCAAGGCCATCTCGATCGCCACATGCTCGCCCCAGGAATGTCCCATCATCCCGGTGGAAAGAAACCGAACCGCCCGGTGGGCCCGCCCCGGCCGCGCCCCGAGGATCGAGAGGATCTTGAGAAACCGGCGGACATGCGAAAACTCCTCCCCCGCCTGCCGGGCCAGAAAGACGGCGGCGTCGAGATGCGGGGCCCGATAGAGCCACCAACCGCATTGGATGCCGGTGATCTCGCCGTAGAGGAACTGGTCGAAGACCCAGGCCAGAAGCCGCCGGTCCCCTTCGGAGGACAGGTCGAACCGCGCCCCCTGAAAATTGAACCGAAGCTCTTCGCGGGGGATCAACATGCGCGAAGCCCGTTCAAGAGCTCCCTTTGGATCGCCCAGACGCGCGTGCGCTCCTGGGCGTTGGGTCGCATGAGGGAATACGTGACCATGCCCATATCGAAGACCACGAGGGCCTTGGCCAAGGCGCCCACGTCGGCGCCGGGACGGATCTCCCCATTCCTTTGTGCGGCCTCGAGATTCTTGAGGAGGGCCTTTTCGGAATGGATGACGAAGTCGCGGACCTGGGCCTGGATCCTCTCGTTCAAGACCTCCTGTTGGGTCAAGGCGTTGACCATGAAGCAGCCGTATGGAAAATCATGGTGGATCAAGGCCTGGAGGTAATCCGAGACGTTGGCGAGTCCCAGAGGCTCGCGGGACAGGATCGCTCCCAAGGCCTGGATGCCGGCCAAGTACCGGTTCGCCGCCTCTTCGTACAGCCCCTCCTTCCCGCCGAACTCCTTATAGAGGCTGAAGCGGTTCAGTCCCGTCACGTCGACCAGCTCCTGCAGGTGAGCGCCCTCGTAACCCTTTCGCCAAAAAAGGTTCATGGCCTTGTCCAAGACCGCATCCCGATCATAATTTTTCTTTCGTCCCATAAGCCCATTATTCGCGCACTTAGACTCGGAACGCAATATTTTTCACCTATCGTTCTGAAAAAATCTTGACTCTCCCCCTGCGATCCGTACAATGGCATTAAGCACATATCGTTCTGAAATAAGTTAGAACGATTTCAATAACTTAAACGAAAGGAGCCCTTTATGGCCACTTACTCCTACCAAGACTGTCTGAACCACTCCTACCGGGTCAACTGGAGGATTGAAGAGGTCCTGGGTGACCAGGCCTTCGATCTCTCGAGGCGCTGGCTCCCCCGGCAACTTTCGGCGGCCGAATCGATCGGATGCCTCAATGAGGAGGAAAGGAAGAAGCTCACACATGTCGAGATGGTCGCCTATGCCCACCTCTTCGGATACGTCGAGGAATTCATCGCCCCCCAAATGACGGAGCTCGCCCGGGAACAGGAGACGAGCGACCGCCCCGCCTTCGAGGCCCTGGCCAATTTCGCGGCCGAGGAGGTGAAACACATGACCCTCTTCCGCCGCGTCCGGGAACGGGCCGACGCCCAGCTGGGCTTCGGCCTCAAGCGCCTCGACGGCGAAAGGGCGACGGCCGGCTACGTCCTGGGCATGAACCGGGGGGCGGTCCTCCTGCTCATCGCGTGCATCGAATGGTACACCCAGCTCCACTATCTCTCCTCCATCCGCGACGACGACGGACTCGACCCATTGGCCAAACGGGTCTTCCGGGCCCACTGGCTGGAGGAGGCCCAGCACGCCAAGATGGACCATCTCGAGGCCCTGCGGTGTTTCGCGGACATGGAGGACTCCGAACGGGACCGGGCCGTCGGCGACCTGATCGAGCTGGTCCAGGCCGTGGATGGGCTGCTTCAAAAACAGTCCGCTTACGACGTCGAGAATCTCTCCGTCTATCTGGGGCGTACCTTCACGCCCGAAGAGAAGAAGGAAATCTTCGGCGAGGTCCTCAAGGTGAAGCGCTGGGTCTTTCTCTTCAGCGGGGTCACGCATCCGAATTTCATCGAGCTGTTCAATGAAGTCACCACCCTCCCCCAGCGGGAAAGGGTTCAATTGGCATTGGCGAGTTAAACGTCTTTTTAACCATAAGGAGGTCCTCATGAAAGCCACCGCAAAACAACAAGTCATCCGGATCGTCAACGGGATCGATGTGGACGCGCTGTCCGGCGCGATCGGCGAGGTCGCCAAGGACCCGGCCAAGGGGCAAACCCGCTGGCGGGTCGCAACGTCCTGGAAGGGAGGGACACGCACCGAAACGCAGGTCGAGGGCTACGAGATCGGCGGTCAATACGTGAAGAAGAATTTTCAGATCCGCACCGACGAGCCGCTCGAGCTGGGCGGCACCAACCTGGCTCCCAATCCCCAGGAAACCCTCATGTCGGCTTTGAACGCCTGCATGACGGTCGGATACTCGGCGCTCTGCGCGCTGGAAGGGATTGAATTGGAAGAGCTGAGAATCGAAACCCAGGGCGACATCGATCTCCGGGGCTTCTTCGGCCTCGATCCGAGCGTCAAGCCGGGCTACGACGAGATCCAATACACGGTGCACATCAAGGGCAACGGAACGCCGGAACAGTTCCGAAAGATTCACGAGGCCGTGTGCGCCACGTCGCCCAACCGCTTCAACATCGCCAATCCGATCCGGCTGAAGGCCGATCTGGTCGTGGAAGAAAGGATTCGTTGAAACGGAACGATCCCGGTGCTATGTGCGAACCTCCCTAAGGAGGATCGCATGAAAAGATTCTTGGCGGCGTTTGTCGTGGCCGGGTTTTCGGCCATTCTGTTGAACGTTTCAGGCGTGGGCGGATGCGGAGGAGGAGGCGGCAGCGATTTGAACCCCAACTTCCCGGATCTCAGCAGTGATCCGGTCGAACCGACGACGGAGATCGTCGGCGATAATACGGACCAGGTCGTGACCATCAACGCGACGGCCGACAACCAGGGCGGGCTGATCGGAACGTTTGAAGGGCAAGACGCCTCCCACGTCTTTTGCGTCATCATCGACCCCGCCGCCGGCGACTTGGCCGAGCTCGAGGTCTGCGAATTGGACCGGGTGAACGCGGATACGGATTCGATCAACGGCCTCTGCCCCGAGGCGGACGCCGTCACACGCTGCGCCTCTTCTAACGGCGACAGCGTCCCCGACTTCTGCCAGGTGACGGGGGAAACCGACTACGCCTTCATCCTTATGAACCTCTCCGACCAGGACGCCAAGGTCGCGTATGAAGTGGTGGACGTGACCGGCCTGCCGGGGCAGTCCTGCGCGGACCTGGGCATCACCGAGGATTCGATTCAAGCCGACAACTAGCGGTCGTCCGATATGGGGGTTGAGGTCCGGGATTCTTGGACAGATGCTGATCTAGGAACGCCTTCCCCCGCCTCTCAAGAGACGTCTTTCGCTCCGCTCGAGCCTTCTCACCTGCGAACGGCCGCTCGGAAGAGCGAACGAAACGGCCTTCTGCCGGAGGCGCCGCGGCGCCCTCCATAGAAACCCCGTCAAGGTCGCCGCCGGTAGGCACAGGGCCGCGAACGTGAGCACCCCGAGGGCCAACGGCGTGGAGATGAGAAGGCTGATCGCGGCCCAGAAGGCTCCGGAAACGAAAAGCGCGCCTCCCACTGCGAGACCGACCTTCGCATTCCGCATTGCCTTCCGGAACGTCCAGGGCGGACTGAATCCGCCGCCGTTCCCCCACATGCCCGCCTGAACGAGTTCCCGTCCGGTCTCTTCGACGCAACGCTGGACCGCCTTGGAGCAATGCTTCTCGCAGCGGGCCAGACTGTACCCGACTTGCTCGGTCGAGGCGGCGAGGGCGCGCCCCGGGGTTCCGTATTTTTCTTGCGAGGAACGAAAAAGACCGCCGTGAGCCGCTTCCTTGAATTTCAGGTAGGCATGCACGAATGCCGCCTGCCGTTGAGGGTCCTCCGGTACCCGACTCAACACGGACTGCAAAACGAGGATGGCCTGGACCTGGAGGCGGTCCCGGGTTTCCCGAGGCCCCGACGGGTGGGAGGCGAGCTCGAAGAGTCCCATGACACCCCGGAAAAAATCGTCGCTCTCCGCATCCAATGTGACCAGCATCTCGCGAGCGTCATTGAGGGCCCCCAGTCGATCCTCAAGACCCCGCCTCCTGTCGCGAAATCGGGCGATCTGGGGACCGATTTCCCCCATGAGCCTCATTTCGCGGTAGACACCGCCGACCCGAATCATCTCCGTCCCGGACTCCTCGCCATCCTCCGGTCCGTGGAGATGAACTTTGTGCGGGTTCTCACGTAACCGCCGGGGGCCGGGCCGGTTTTCCGGGTTTATGAACACGCCTCCAGCGGCGACCACCGGCCCACCCTCTTCTTTTTTTCCTTCTTTGATTGGAAGAAAGGCGACGGGAGGGGGCGATTGACTGGAGTTCGGCGAGAAGATTCCGCGCGGGATCCTCTGAAGGGCCCGCTCCGACTCAAGGGGGTGCCGCGCCATCCAGTCGGCGATCTTGAAGAGAGACGAGGCATTCTGATAGTCATCGATCCAGCCGGAGAGCCGTTCGTCCTGAACTCCGGCGGCCTCCAATCCCGAACGGAAGAGCTCCAACCCCAGGCCCGTCCGGACGCCGAGAGACCGTTCGGCCAGGGCCCCAGACAGAGATGTTCGGTTCAGCCAAAGATGCGACTGGAGAAAGCCCGTGGGAACGATGGCCATGATGCGGGCTTATCGAAGGTTTGAGGAGAGAGTTGCGGCCCTCACTCTCAACCTGAGAAATCCACCTCGCGGCCGGGTCGTCCTTGACCCGCCCGAATCCGGCCTCGATTTGAAAATCTCAAATTAAATTCAGTTCTTAAGTAAGGACTGCCCGGGGCCGATTCCATGGCATTGGGCTTGCAATTAGGCCCCCCATGATCCGACTCCTTTTCTCCCTGGCCAGCCTTCCCGTCTTGCTGCCCCTCTTGTCCGGAGCTTGGCCGCTCGAGTTCCGCACCGCCGAGAGCGCGTCTCCTCCCAAGATCGTGCGCCCCTCGGAGACCGACCTGCTCAAGGCCCGAGTGGACGCCTTGCAGGAACGGGTCGTCGTCTTGAACCAAAGCCTCGCGGAGTCCCTCGCGGCGTTGGAACCGAGCTCTTCTCCAATTCATTAAATCAACGCGTGAAATTCTTCCGGCGGGCGGCCGTTTGGGGTTCGTACCGTTCCGGATAGAAGCGGCGAAGTCGTTCCCAGGAACCGGGAACGTAACGGAAGAACTCGAGCCGGGCGAAGAATTCGCGGTGACGGGTCCGGTCGATGTCGCGGATTTCATTGACCATGCAGCGCGTCCCGCCGCCGGCCTTGCCGTACAACTCGTCGAACTCCAGTTCGAGGAGTGCAAAGCCGGACTTTTTCAGCTTCCTCTTGAGCTCCGCCGACGCCTCGAACGGCCCCCCCTTCACAAGAAAGACCGTTCCGTCCACTTCGTTGGCGTTGGCGGCGTAAGCCATGGCGTCGACCTCGCTCAAGACGATCGCTGGAATCTTTTCGCTTTTGAGACGTGCGGCGAATCGCTCGCGGTCGTCGGGATGGATCCAGGACGGCGCGTACATTGCGAACAGTCTGCCTTCCCGGTTGCGCACCAGGTTCAGCCACGTGTCTTGGTGGAAGGCGTACGAGTTTGGATTCATGCGGACGTATTCCGTTTCGTAGTTCTGGAGCAGGTCGACAACGGCGGCCTTGGCCCCCTTGCCGATCCTCACCCGCCTCATCTCTTCATAGGGTTGCGTGGTGGGCGTCCGGATCCCGTAACCCAAAAAGAGGAGGGGCTTTTGCCCCTTGCGCGGAACCGGCCGCGCAAAATCCGCTTGTCCTTCCTGGAAGACGAGGGGCTGGAGGATGTGATCGGCGGGGATGCCCAACTGCAGTGCATAGTCCTGGAACCAGCGATGCTCGCCCTGCCGGCCCAAGTGGCTCAAATTGGGAAGCGAGGCGTAGATCTCGCCGCCGATCTCCAAAAACTGGGGGCCGTTGGCGGTATAGACGATGCGCCAGAGCGTGCTGTCCCGGTCGCAGGCGTAGGGAATCACGAAGACTTCGGCGTGTTGCGAGAGCGCATCGACATAGCGCCCCCATTCCTGCAGGGCCCTGGCGGGGTATTTGACCGCGTCCTTGGCGTCCGCCGAGTACATCTGCTTGCCGAACCAGTCCCCGAACCCCGCGCCCGGCGGCGCCACGGAAAAGACGGGGCGCTTGGAGACGTTCCCGGAGCGGACCGCGGCGGCCGCGCGCGCCGCGGAGTCCGGAGGTCGGAGGAGCATCCGGATCATCTCCAGGCTCATGCAGACGTCCTGAGGGGCTGCCCGTGAAGGCGTCGCCGGTGTTCGCGGGACGCCGGCGCCTCGAGTGAGGGCTTCGACCGCCCCCGCACCAACCTCTCCCGGCAGGGAGGCGAAAAGCCCGAGCGTCGCGGTGAGCGCCAGGTCGACGAGGGGAATGGAATCGCAGGTCTCAAACAGCATGGCCTGGTCAACGAGGCCGGCGGTCATCAGGCGCCCGCAGATGTCGCCCAGTCGCCTGTCTGCCCTCACGAGGTTGATGGGCGACCGGACCGGCGACTCGGGATTCCGGACGTTGGCGAGGAGCCCGCCCAAGTATTGGACGTCTCGGAGCGTGATGCCGGCCTGGGACACCATGAAGGAAAGGTTCGTCGTCAGCGTCATGATGACGCACCGTTCGGCGTGGTTGGAAAAAAGGTTGCTAGCTTCCACCGCGAGCCGTTACGAACCGTAGCGAGCGCTGTCGGAAGCCCTTCCGAGGCAAGTAAGGATCGATGTCTTGAGCGTCACTTCTCACCGCAATTTCGTTTCCATTGCTTGAATGAGATCCGGTCCATCGCGCTCCCCGCAATAAGCCGAAAAAAATCCGCCTCGTCCAATCGCTTGGTTTCGTCCCTCAAGAAAACTCTTATGACCTCTCTGGTCCAAAACTCCTTCAGGGGCGACGACGGGATACGGTCGTTATAAGGACAGACCGCCTGGCAAACGTCGCAACCATACAGATGGCCGGCGGCCATCTGGGCCTGTTCCGGCGTAAAATCCTTCTTGTACTCGATCGTCAGATACGAAATGCACCTGTTCGCGTCCAGGACACCCGGCTCGGGAAACGCCTGTGTTGGGCAGGCATCCAGGCACTTCGTGCAGGTCCCGCATTGATCCAGGGCCGGTCGGCCATAATCCTCCTCACCGAACGCGAGCGTCGTCAGGATTTCGCCCAAGAAGACATACGACCCGAGGCCGTCGTTCAAGAGCATCGTGTTCTTGCCGATCCAACCCAAACCCGCGCGGGCGGCGTAGCTCCGCTCCAAGACGGGGCCGGTGTCGATATAGCTCTTTGTCTTTGCCGATGGATCGACGGTCGCGACGATGAACGCCTCCAACGTCCGCAGTTTTTCGCCGATCACGCGGTGATAGTCCTCGCCGTGGGCGTAGCTCGCGATCCGGCCCCCCGCCGCGCCGGTGTGGTAGTTCAGGGCGACACAGATCACCGATTTGACGCCCGGCAGGACCTTTTCGGGATCGCCGCGGCGCTCGGCCTGGCGGTTCAGGTACGTCATGGTCGCGCCGAATCCCTTGTCCAGCCACCAGCGGAAGAAGTCGAAATCCGGCGCCGGATGGGCGGGGCTGATGCCGACAAGCTCAAAGCCCAGTTCATGGGCTTTTTCTTTGATTTTTTCGGCGTTCCTCATCTAGTAGAAGGGCGAATACAAGATTCGCCCCTACAATATGCCTTTAGAGCCTGTCACGACGGTACTGGAAAAAATCTTCGAGCTGACGCCCAGCGTCCGGACCTTCCGGCTGCGTTTTCCCCGGGGCAAATGGATCCCCTTCCAGGCGGGCCAGTTTTGCATGGTGCAGGTGCCGAAGGCAGGCGAAAAGCCCCTGAAGAAGGCCTACTCGATCTGCTCCTCCCCATTCGAGGCGGGCTACCTCGATCTCTGCATCAAGCTGGTCGAAGGCGGTTACGCGACGAACTGGTTTTGGACCTTGAAGGAAGGCGACGAAGTCACCGTCACGATGCCCTACGGCGGTTTCGTCCTCAAGGAGCCCGTGGAGAGCGAACTCGTGTTCGTGGCCACCGGAACCGGTCTGGCACCCTTGCGTAGCATGCTCCGCGTGCTTTTGCGCGACGACTTTCAAGAACCGATCACGCTCATCTTCGGCGTCCGCTACGAGAACGAAGTCCTCTATAATGAGGAATTTCGCGAGTTGGAGAAGAAACACGCCAACTTCAAGTTCATCCCCACCGTCTCACGCCCGAAGGAGTGGAAAGGCGAAGTCGGTTACGTCCAGGAGATACTTAAAAAGCTCGTCGCCGATCCGAAGGGGAAGCAGATCTACGTCTGCGGTCTCGTCCCCATGATCGAGGCGGTGCAAAAGGCCGCCGAGGAGATCGGCTTTGACAAGAAGCAGGTGCACTTCGAGAAATACGTCTAGCTTCCATTACGAACCGTAGCGAGGGCTGTCCCGCGGGAAGCGGAGCTAATTAGTCACGCTCACCAGCTCGACGACGTCGTCTTCGATTAATCCCACGCCAGGCGCATAAAACTTCTCCTCGCCGTCATTGCTGGTCTGTCCCTCGACGGGATTCCATTCGAGGGTGTGGAGGACATTCGTAAATTTTCCACCGGGTTCCGATACCGTTTCCCCCATTCCGATGATCGCGGAGACATCGCCCGCGATGCCGGGCGCGATTTCCTGAACGAACCGCGTCTCGACGCGTGGATCGGACGGCATGATGATGCCGGGCAGGTTCTCACCCTCCCCGGCCTTCCAGGCCCCTTCGTGGTTGACGACGACGCCTCCTTCATAGATGTCGACGTCCTCCCCGAAATAGCAGACGGTGCCGTCCGGCGCCTGGGCGAAGAAATTTCGGCTGATCTCGACCACCTCTCCGTTCTCCGTAGAGGTCTCGGTCACAACCCGCGTCATCACTCCGGCGACCTCCTCGGTCTCATCCGTGACCGCAAAGGTTAAGTGGACCTGGACGCCGTTCTCGTCGCCCTCCAGTTCGATCGTTCGTCCCGGAGGCAGCGGAAAGAATGGGTTGTCGATTTCGATGGTAAACGGACCCGCCGAGGGATCGCACACGGCGGCCGACAGCTCCTCGTATTTCTCCGCCGTCCCCTGCCCCGTCACCTTGCCGCAACCGGAAGAACCCAGAAGGGAGAGAGACAGGAAGGCCATCGTCGTCCCGCAGAAGAGAAAACCAAAACTTGGATATTTCATGGCGGACCTCCTTCGTCTTTCAAAATCCTGTCACGCTTTGCTCGAGGATGGCAATCTTAATTGTATTCAATATTTTATTGAAAAATGATTTGATATATATAAACCATCGGATTTAAAATGTATTATGTAATACATCGTATACAGATGTATACGTTTTTATGTATTCTCGTCCAAACATCTTTCTCTATGAAGATTACCGGGTCTTCCTGAGAGACTTATACCGCCATCTCAAGGAGGTGCAGAGGGGTTTCTCGCACCGCTTCTTCTCCAAGAAGGCCGGTTTCACGTCTCCGAACATGCTGCAGCTCGTGATCGATGGAAAACGGAACGTAACCCCCAGAACCGTGGGGAAGTTCATCCGTGGACTCAAGATGAACCAGCAGGAGGGCGAGTTTTTCGCGGCCCTGGTCGATTTCAACCAGGCGGCGACGCCCGAGGACAAATCGATGGCCTTTCAGGTCATGACGAAGAGCCGCAAGTTTCGCGAGATTCACGAGCTCTCCAAGGAGATCTTCCGCTTTTACACGCAATGGTTCCACATCGTCATCCGTGAGATGATCGACTTGGAGGGATTTCGGGCCGATCCGGAGTGGATTTCCCAAAATCTTCTCCCCTCCATTTCGAAGGAGCAGGCCGAACGCGCGCTCAAGCTCCTCCTCAAATTGAACTTGATCAAGAAGGCGGAGAAGGCTGACTTCCTGCAGAGGACGGATCCGATCATTGCGACCCCCGCGGAGGTCAAATCGCTGGCTGTGGTCAATTTTCACCAATCGATGATGACGCTGGCGGCCCAATCGCTTTCCTCCGTACCGGGAGAAGAGCGCGACGTCACCTCGGCGACGGTGGGGCTTAGGCAAGAGGACTTGCCGCGCATCAAGAAAAGAATCGAGGAATTCCGGAATACGCTCCTCGCCGAGGCCGAGTCGGAAAAAGCGAGACCGGATCGGATCTACCAGCTGAACATACAACTCTTCCCCGTCACGAAAAGAATCGAGGCCGTTCGGTGAACCGCTTTTTCAAAAAAATGTCCGTTCTCGTCCTTCTCGGGACATGGGCATGTTCGCCGAATTCGGGAACGTCCACCGGCAATCCGACGACCGTTGGGATCAAATTCGCCGGGCTCCCGGAAGGAATCTCGCCGGCCCTTGGTCTTTCCGTCACGGGAGGCGTCCTCCTGACTGAGGCGCGGATCGTGTTGAGAAACATGGACATGGATCCCCTTTCGGCCTGCCTCGCCGAGGCCGCCAATCCCGATCTCAATATCGAGTCGGGATTTTCGTTTCCGGGGCCTTTCGTTGTCGATCTCTTGGCAAACACTTCCATCCCCGACGTTGACCGAATTCCCGTCCCCGCTGACGACTATTGCGAAATCGGGGTCGATTTCGATCCACTGCGAAGAGAAGAAGTCCCGCCCGGAATCCTTCCGGATGATTCGATCATCGGACACGCCCTGATCGTTCGAGGATCACGATCTGACGGAGTTCCCTTCGCCGTCCGTCTTGACCAGAATGATCGATTCAAGCTGGAGGCAGCCAGCCCGGACGGCTTCGCCATCCAAGGCTCGCCCGCCGTCACTCTGCTCTTCTTCAGTTTCGATTTGAACGCCTGGTTTGCAGGGGTGGACCTAGACGGCGCCACCGTCTCGCCGGACGGAAGCATCGTGATCGATGACGACGACAACCCGGATCTAAGGTCCATCATCGTCGAGAACGTCAAACGTTCGGCCCGGCTGTTCGAGGACTTGAACGGCAATGGAATCCTGGACGCCGATGAAATCGCCAACTCCCTCGTCTTGGGCATCGGGGCGGATGAACCCGACTAATCCGACCAAAAAGATCTTGATTCGCGATCGGAAACTCGTGGTATGAGCAAGGTCTCTCGTTTCATTCACCATTCTTTTTTTGGGGGGTTTTATGGATGCGATGGACGTCACGCAGTCGATCTTCCGCTGGATCCATGTCGTCGCCGGTGTTCTTTGGATCGGGCTCCTTTATTTCTTCAACTGGGTCAACGGCCCCTTCGCCGCCACGATGGACGGCGAGACCAAGAAGAAGGTGGTTCCGGAGCTCCTGCCCCGCGCCTTGTTCTGGTTCCGCTGGGGCGCCGTGTGGACGTGGGTGACCGGAATCCTCCTCCTGCTCCTCGTTTTCTATCACGGCGGCGCCACCTTCGCGAGCGGAGTCGGCTCGGCAGTCGGCTACGTCGGGTTGGCGTTGGTTCTCGCGGCGCCGTTCCTCTATGAAATTCTGACCAAGCTCATGAAGAAGAACGAGGTCCTGGCCGTCGTCGGCGTGGGTCTTATCGCGGCACTGGTCTACGTGATGCTGACGTTCTTGGGATACGGCTTCCGGGGCTACGCTATTCACATCGGCGCCATGTTCGGAACCATCATGGCCTTCAACGTCTGGTTCCGCATCTGGCCGGCCCAGAAAAAAATCATCACGGCGGTCAAGGGCGGAACGCCCCCGGACGCGGCCCTCGTCGCCATGGCCGGCAGCCGCTCCAAGCACAACACCTACCTGTCCGTGCCGCTGGTCTTGATGATGCTCAACACGCATTCGACTTGGATGGCATCACAGTGGTGGATCCTCCCCGCCGCCGTCGCCGTGGCCTTGTTCGGCGTCAAGCACCTCTATTCGAAGGCGGGCAAGGTGAAGGGATTCTAAAGGGATGTAGGGGCGACCCCTAACTACGGGGCTGCTATCGCTGACCTGGTGTTCGCCCTCAGAGTATAAACCCGAAACCGACGAGCCCGTAGAAGCCGCCTTCGCGGCCCTCTCCTTGTGACGAGGGCATCGAGAGATACCCCGTCTCCGCGGAAAAGAAGCGTGAGTCGATGATGGCCGCGAAGCGGAGCCCCCCGCTCCACATCACGCCGTGGCCGGTCTCGTCGCCGGGCCTTGCGACGTTGGCATAGCCCCCGCGCAACGTGAGCCCGGCGCCGATCCGATTGAAGAGGTTGTAGTTGATCCCGGCTCTCGCCGTGCCGGCGAAGAACTGCGGGCGTCCGTCGGTCCATCCCCCGGTCCGGCCTCCCACGCCCAAGTCCAGGGACCAATGGGTATCCATGGTGAGCTGGCTGAGCTCGACCGTCTTCGCCCCGAACGGGATCCGCCGCGAAAACTCCAACGAGGGGCCCACTTGTGGAGATCGAAAGCCGGGACTGGCGAGGGAGAGCTGAGGTTCCAGGACCCAGCGGCCATTCTGCGCATACTGCGTCACATCATTGGGACCGCCCATATGTCACCTCTTCAACCCCTTATCTTGGGATTTCAGGAAAAGTTGCAGCCTTTTTACCTTTGCGAAGTGATTACAAACGGAACCGTTTTCTCTTCCTTGACGCCCAATGTCACGATCCGCTCCGCCTCCCCCAATCGCTCGTGCCAGACCGAGAGCGCATAAGTCCCCGGGGGGATGCCTTTGATCTCGAAGCGTCCGTCCGGACCCGTCACGGCAAAGCCGGGATGCGGCAGCACGCCCGCGTAGGCCCGCATCCAGGGATGGACATCGCAGCGGATCGGGACCATCACCTCCGGCTCCGTGAAGGTTCGGCGGATTTCGGCCGCGCCCTTCGACATCGCCAGATTGAAGGACCGAGAGAACTTGGGGAGGGCATGGACGTTGTGGAGGAGCGGGTCGCTGTTTTTCACCACGAGCGTCTGGCCGATCCGGAGACCAACGACGCGCGGCGCGTAGAGGCAGCCGACCTGGTCGATCACGGTCTCGCCCTCGGGCGGCGGGAAGGTGTAAGGCTCCAAACCGGTCTTGATCGAGACGAAGGCGTTTTGAACCCTGCCCTCCCGGATCAGGACGTCGTCGTCCTCGGTCTTGGGATTCGCGCATTCGGGAAAGCCCGAAACGGGAATCTTTGACGGCGCGGGGGGCGTCCCTTCAAACAGGACCTCCCCGCGGATGACGCCGGCGGTGGCCGGATCGACTGATTTCAAGGGAACGGACGGAGACGGCGGCGTCTTGGATTGGCAGGCTGCGCCGAGCGCCAGCGCAAGAAGAACGAGATATTTCATGACGGGGCGTGACTTATCACGCCCCTAGGCAACCGCAATCAATGTCTGCGTGAAGGGATTCGAGAAGACCGGCCGGATGGCTGAGGAGAGATTGGCCGCCTGGTTGCGGAAGCGGCGCGCGCTTTCGTACGCGGCGCGGATGATCGCCGCGCGCGTCGCCGGCGAATGGTACTTGTGGCATTCCTTTTTCTGGATCTTGCTCAAGAACTTGATCATGCCTTCCGGCGAATAACCCATGAGGAAAAGCATTTTCCCGGAATACGCGTCGGCGGCGGCTTCTTCGTCCTTGCGGATTCCGAAGATTTCCTCCCAACTCAACTCGTCGGCGTCCATGTCCTTCTTGTAATCCCGGACGAGATGGCCCCATTCGTGGGAGAGGACGCCCGCGATCGTCTCTTCCTCGCTCTTGTATTCCGCCAAAAACTCCACGCCCGCAAAGACGACGTCTTCGAAATTCGTCTCTTCGCATCCGTTCAGGGCGCTGGCGACGGTGCCCTTGGCCGGGACGATCCGTCCACGCTTGCGCGAGAGGACGTTCAGTTTTTTTTGGATGCGCGGGAGCATGCCCAACCGGCTGAAGAGGGCGATCATGTCGGAGTTCCGGCTGATGTCTACGATCTGAGGGATCGGTTCCCCAAAATGCTTTCCGGAGACGGGAGCCGAGGCATCCCCCCCGCCCCAACGCACGGGTCTGAGGAGGCTCGTTTGGGTCCCCCCGGACGTATTTGAGGAGATTGGGTCGATAGGCACAGTGTGATTATCGGCAAAAATCGCCGCCGGTTGCTTATTTGGGAATATAAAAATTAACTGAATAATTTCAAGTACTTATGCGGCTATTTTGGGGGTAGATTTTCCTGTTGTGCATCCAAGACCGCCTGGGAGACCTCCTGCAGGAAGGCATCGATTTCGGACGTGGCCGGCGGGGCCTCGGCCGTCACGAGATTCAAGAGCCGGTGGATGAACCGTGTCCGGGCGTGGTTGGAGGGGCGGATGGAGCGGATCCGGTCGGCGAGGATCCTGTAGGCGACGTCCGTGGAGGCCCGTTGATCGAAGAGACGGCCCGCCTCGACGTCGCCGCGTTTGAGTCCCCACTGCTGGACCACTTCCCGGAGATAGAGGTCGATCGCGAGGTTTTCGCGGGCGATCCGGTCGACCTTCTCACCCAGCTCTCCCCTCCTCTTCCGGTCGTCGCCCGTCACTTGGAAGGAGTCGGCGACCTCATAGACGATGTCGCCTCCGATCGTGTTGGGCTGGATGAACGGGAAATCCCCTGAAATCTTCCGCATGCATTCGGCGCCGCTGATGGTCACGACCACCACGGTCACCGGCTCGTCGGTCTCCCTGGCGATGTCGATGGCGTTGGCGACGGCCCCGGTGGCCTGAACGTAGATCCGAGGCTTTTCGATGTCGATGACGTTGGAATAATACCCGGGCCGGGCGAGCGTTCCGTCGTCCTCGTAGGCCGGAGGCACCCGTCCGCCGTTGATGAACCAGCCGGGGCGGTAGTTGTATTCGATGGCGGCATCACGGATCTGTTTCATGCACTGGATCGCGTTCCGTGGGTTCCGGCGGTCGATCAAGGGCAGGCGGATCAGGTCGACGATCAAGGCCATCCCGAACTTGCGCGACGAGGGATTGTCGCGGAAGTTGAAGAGATCGGCGACGGGGACCATCCGATGGTCGGCGTAGGTGAAGAAAAAGTCAGGATAGATCGCGCTGTGCGGGGCCATGGCGTAAACGACCCGCTTCCCCTCCGGAGGAATCTTCTCCACGCCCCGGAAGCGCACGTTCCAGCCGTTGGCCGCGGCGTACTTCATGACCCAGTCGGAGTAGATCACGCCGACTTTTTCCAGGACGCTCCTCTGCGCGCCCTTCAGCTCCTCGGAAATCGCCAGGCGGTTCCCGTTGCTCAATGTGTCCATGTAGGTACGGAGATAGGTCTCGAAGCCGACCTCGTGGGCGTAATGGCCCATGGCGTTGCCCATGGCGCGGAAGGTCTGGGCGAGCCCGATCAGATTATAGAGGACGTGCTCGTCGCCGAAGGCGCGGAAGAGGATGTCGTTCGCAAGGTTGGGGTCGTCGGCGAAACGGATGCCGTCGCTCACCGGGGGAAACCGCCTTGAAGACGGGACGGAAGGCGCGCGCACGATGCCGGTCAAACCATTATAGGCCACCCAGGCCGCCCCGGCGATTGAGGAGGCATCCCGCGTCGCGGCGACTTGCCGCGCCAGGTCAACGGCCGCCCCGAGGGCGCCGAACGGGGCGATGCGTGAAATCATGAGCCCGGCCTCCGAGCCTTGATCATCGCCGATTTGAGGGAAAAGTTGCGTGCGAGGGAGACCCGCGCCTTATCGGCGGCCGCCGGCCGCGGCGCGCTGGGCCACGAGCCATGCGGGCGGCCTCTGCCAGGGCAACCGGACGTCCGGCTCGCGGGCGACGATCCGGCGGGCCAGGGCTTCCGCCTGCTCGTAACCCTCGCGGGTGTCCTCGTAGACCGTGTGATCCACGCGCTCGCTCTCGTAGTACTGGATCGCCGGGATGCGGCCTTCCCCGGTCGCCCGGTGGAGGGCGATGGAGCGCGCCTCGCTTTGAATGGCCTTCGTATACCACTGGATGGCCTCGTCGCGTGTCCGGAACCTCTGCCCCTGAGGAACCTCGTTGACCACGAAGCCGTCCAGGCCGTTGAACCCGAAGGAATTGCCCGCGGTTCCGTACGGCGCCGGCGCCTGATCCGGAGGCGTCCGATAATTCGCGCGCGCGGGCTGCACGCTTGAAATATCCGTTGCGGCCGGAAGGGTTGTGGCGATCGGGGTCCGGCCGGTCGCGTCCTCGATGTTGTTCAATCCCGGATGCGGAAGCGTCAGACGCTCGTTCGCCTGCATCATGAGAGAGACGTCTTCCACGAAAGTGCCGCCCAGCGTGTGCCGGAAGTTATACTTGGCGTGGCTTTCGAAGATCTCCGCATCGAGACCGAGTTCCGAAAGAAGCTCGGACGGCCAGTCGATGAGCTGCTGCATGAGATTCTGCGGATGATCGAGATCCAGGCCGATGGCGCGAATGAGGGAATCGCCGCCTTGCGTGCCGCGATGCTGACGAGGATCGACGCCCCTTTCGCGCAGCAGATCGGCAAAACGCGGATGACTGCCCGGCGCCGTGGCGACGTTCAGGGCCGCCCATTCCAGGGCCTCCATCACCGCTCCGATCACGAAGGACTCCGACTGCGTGCCGTCGCCCCCCGTGCCTGTGCTATGGCTGTTCATCTGCCGGATCCTGTTCAACGGAATGCCGTGCATGCGGGACTCGCGTAGCCCGTTGAAGAAGACCTTCCGCTGGCCGTACCGGCCCAGACCGGTCGACGCGCGCAACTTTCCGTCCGGCTCCTTCGAGGGACCGTCGGTGCCCGTATCGGCTCCACGAAGGACGCCCAAAGGACGGTATCCGTAGTGGCGCATCGCCCAACCCGTGACGATTTTGAATCCGCCTGTTCCCGTCCCGGCCTGGAATTTCGGGTTACGGCCCTTGTCGTGGGGACGTTGTTGGCGGTCGATGGAGAATTCCCTTTCCTCCGCCTCCGCCTGTGTGCCCATGGCCCCGACCCGATGAAACATCTTGAGTGTCTCGTTCGTGGCCGCGTCGTCTCCGGAGGTCGCGACGATGGCCGTCTTCAAGGCGTTCTGCCGCAAACGCTCCGCTTCGAGGCGGAGAACCTGCTGCGCGGCCCCCGAGGCCTCCCCGGCGAGGCGGTCGATCTCCTCCGCCTTGCGGAAGGCATCTCTCATCTGTTTCTGAGCGGAACGAATGGTCTTCTTGGGCGTCGCGCAGGCATAGGGATCTTCCGTGGCCTCGCCCATGGCTCCATACTGGCTCGATGCGGAACTCCCGGCCGATGCGACGGGAATGCCAACCACGACGTCCAACTTTTTCGGCTCGTCTCCCAGGATGAAGGCCTGCTCCTGGTCTCTTTGGACTTCCAGCCCGCCCATTCCGAAACTGTCGATGACGTAGACATTTTCCCGGCCATGGCGGCCTTCCAATTCGCCGGGTACCAGGCCCATTCCGCGAGCCGATTCCGTATGAACGATCTGGGCGTTCAAGATGTGCCGGGCCCCGTGATCGATCAGATCCCTGTTCCCACCCAAACGGTTGTAATCAAACGGCGGGGTGTCCGCCATGACCTGCGGGCCGAGCTTTTCGATGACCTCGCGCTTGAGGTTGGCGCCCTGTTTTCGCGCAACAACAACCTCCTGCGGACGTCCCTGATCATCCCGAATGGTCTCGGCCTCGAACCTGTAACCCGTGTTCCCTAGCCGCGCGATCTGCTCTTGGAGTTCATCCGAATTCAAGGCCTCGACCTCGGCCACCGTGCCGACGACCAGACGGTCGTCTCCGACGAAGCTCTGGAGGCGGTGATAGGCGTCGGCCCGCTGGCCGCTCCTCTCCAAGACCCTGGGCCCCATGTTGGGGAAGAGGTGGGTCGGTCCGTAGGCGGTCGCGGCGTCCGCCGGCGACATCCCCGCGATATCGAGACCCACCGAGAAGGCCGCACCCTTCAAACCGATGTCCTTGCCCCAAGGCCCGACGTAATCGCCCCGGATCTGGAGCATGTTGGTGAAGGAGTCGATGGCGCTCCCGCCCCAGGTCGAGACCATTCCGAGGCCGACGACCACCAGATCGTCGTCCCGGATCTCGTTATAGGGGTTCGCCACGCCGTTCGCTCCGTCCGTCTCGTCGATGAAGAAACCGTAGTCCGTGACGGTCCGGATCTGGCCGTCGTGATAGGGGTGCCAGGCGGGGCCCTCGGAGGCCGTGACCTCCGAGGACCTCACCTCGCCAGTGCGAGCGACGTCGGTCTTCGACTCTTTCTGGACCTGAGCCAGAAGACCTTGCAGGCCGCCGGGACGCTCTCCCAGCCTCGTGAAGCCCCCATCCGCCTCGCGATCGATCTGATCGGCATGGCCGTGAACCGGATTGAACGCCGCCACGTTGACGGCGCCCATGTCGGCGCCGTTGAAGATCCACAGAGGACGGCCTTCCGCCCGCGCCGCCTGCTCGAGGCGGTCGCCGAAGGTCCGGAAGCCGCCCATGATGCCCTTGTCGGAAGGAGGCACCACCGCGCCGGTGAGCACGGAGACCTCGCGGTAGACCGGGCGCCCGTCCTTGTGAAAGTAATTTTCGGAATCGCGCCGCTGGGCCCATTGGCCGGCGGGCATCGACGACTTGGCGATCGAATAGCTGCCGCTGCCGCCCAGGGCGAACTTGTCGTTCGGGCTCGCCTGGTTGCCCACGGAGAGCACGGGGCTCGACTCGGGGTCCTGCTTGTACCATTTGACGTATTGGCCGACGGCGTAGCGGTAGGACTCGACCAGGGTCTGCGTGACCGTGTGGAAGTCGAGCTTCATGTCAAGGAGGCCGTAGTCCTCGGCCGCCATCCCGTTGATAATGACGTCCGGCTTCCAACCCTGCTCCTCCTGTTGCTGGCGCAGGGCCTCCATGTTCGCGAAGTTGGGCACGAACTGGGTCGACACGCGCAGGGACGCCCCGCGCACGGCCGAGCGGTTGCGCATGTCGCGCGCACGGTCCTCGACCCTGCCCAGATCCTGGCGGGTGGTGATCCACACGTCGGCCCCGAGCTGGAGGAAAAATTCAACGGTCGGCTGGGAGATCGTCCCCGTGCCGCCGTAAACAAGAATGCGCTTGCCCTTGAAGCTGACCTCCCCCTTCGCCAGGGCGCGCAGGTCGGCCACGGTCCTCGCGTCGACCAGGCCGTCCCGCTCCCACTGATCGAGGATCTCGCCGGGCGTCGCTCCACGCGGGACTTCGCGGATCTTTCCGTCCGCGTCCGGGACCATGCGGGTGGAGTTCCACCAGACGGGCTGCGGCAAGCCGCCCACGCGCAGGCTCTCCTCGCCCTCGCTCGCAACCCGTTCGAGGGTGTCGGCCACGTCGGTCAGGCCGCGCGAACGGGCGTTGGCCGCCAAACGCCGCGCCTGGCGGACGCGGAGGGCGTCGACCTGGTTGGCGAGGAGACGGACGCGGTAATCGTGCTCGGGCGTGCCGGAGCGGAGAGTCCCTTCGGCCACGTCGCCGTAGAGGCGGACCAAGTTCGCGGGCGCGCCGTTCATCTCCACCTCGCCCCACGGGTGGTGGAGCCGGGCGGGCCAGGTCTGCGTCATCATGGCAACGAACTCGAGGCTCGTCTCCTGGCGGAGGCGCTCCAATTGGAGCTCGTTCTGCATCGCGACGGTCGCGCCCACCGGGCGCACGCGTCCGGACCTGGCGTCGAATTCCAGGAGGCGTCGGTCGACGGCCCCTGCGGCCGCGTCCCCGTTCATTTCGCGGATCAGGTGGAAGGCCTCCTCGCGCGCGAGCGCGCGCACCAGATCGGGGTCGACCGCCGCGGCGACTGGGGCCAGGCCACCCGTCATCGGCATCGCCATCCCTGGAACAACGGCCGAGGCCTGGGTTGCGCGATTGCGCGCCTCGCGCTCGTCGCGCATCGCCTCAAAGCGGACGCGCGTCCTCTGATAGAACGCGCCCTTGACGGCGCGCAGCGCGGCGCCCTCCTTCGCGAACTCCTTCGAGTACTGCCAGCCTTCCACGCGGGCGATGAGGCCGTCCAACCCCGCCAACGCGCCCTCGTCCGTTCCGGACAAGACCGTCTCGGTGACGCGATCCACTCCCGGCGTGTCCGCCTTGAGCTTCCCGTCCTTCATCAGGTCGAAGGCCGAGCGTCCGGCGATCCCCGCCGCCTGCAGGATCTGCTTGTAGCTCTGGCCCGGCGTCCCGATCGCGGCTCCTCGGTTCGCCAACGACGGCCTTTCGCCTTCGTGATCCCAGTAGTTCACGACCAGGTTGAAGAGGTCCGCCACCGTCCCCGTCTCGAGCTTTTTCACTTCCTGGTCCGCGGGCATCTTCGCGATCCCCGCGCGGTGGCGCACGAGACCGAACAGGCCGGCGATCGCCAGAGAGTCCATGTCCAACTGCGCCAGTTTCGTCTCCGGCAGGACCTCCGCCGGTTTCACGCCCTCGTTCGTCTCCGAAAGGCTCAAGACCACGTTCGCCCACAGGAACTCCGAGGGGCTCGACGTGAGCGAGGGCGCCAAGGGCGACAGGGCCGCCGACTTGACCGACCCCTTCTCCATCTCCACCCGCGCCGTCGTCAGGCGCAAATCCACCACCTGCATCTGGTGCGAGGCATAGGCCGCAGGGGCGGATTCCAGACTTACGGGAGCGGCGGCCACGCCCGGCATCATCATCGGGGCGGCGGCCTGGGCCGCGCGGCTGCGGGCCTCGCGGTCCTGCTTCATGGCTTCGAAGCGCGGGCGCGCGGCCTTGTAGAATGAAGTCTTCACGGTCCGGAGGGCGGCGCCCTCCTTCGCGAACTCCTTCGAGTACTGCCAGCCTTCCACGCGGGCGATGAGGCCGTCCAACCCCGCCAACGCGCCCTCGTCCGTTCCGGACAAGACCGTTTCTGTGACGCGATCCACTCCCGGCGTGTCCGCCTTGAGCTTCCCGTCCTTCATCAGGTCGAACGCCGATCGGCCCCCGATCCCCGCCGCCTGCAGCATCTGCTTGTAGCTCTGGCCGGGCGTCCCGATCGCAGCGCCCCGGTTCGCCAACGACGGCCTTTCGCCCTCGTGATCCCAGTAGTTCACCACCAGGTTGAAGAGGTCCGCCACCGTCCCCGTCTCCAGCTTTTTCACTTCCTGGTCCGCGGGCATCTTCGCGATCCCCGCGCGGTGACGCACGAGACCGAAAAGTCCCGCGATCGCCAACGAGTCCATGTCCAGGGCCGCAAGCTTCGTCTCCGGCGTCACCTCCGCCGGCTTCACGCCCTCGTTCGTCTCGGCGAGACTCAAAACGACGTTCGCCCAAAGGAACTCCGAGGGACTCGACGTGAGCGAGGGCGCCAATGGCGACAGGGCCGCCGTCTTGACCGAACCCTTCTCCATCTCCACGCGCGCCGTCGTCAGGCGCAAATCCAAGACCTGCATCTGGTGCGAGGCGTACGACGCCGGGGCGGGTTCGAGGGCCGGGGCGGCCGCGCGAGGCGCAGGCGCCGCGGCCGGAACGGCGGCGGGCGCGGGCTTGGCCGACGGGGCCGGCTTGGGGGCCTCTTCCACGGGCGCAAGCGCCGGACGCGGACCGTAGAGGGCCTCGTCGGCGTGCGTGACCATCGAAATGCTTTGAGCGACGGTGTCGGGCAGGATGCGGCTGACCATGCCGGTCAAGACCGTGCCGGGGGCGAATTCCACGAATGCCTTCGCTCCCCCCGCCTGCATGCCGCGTACGTTGGGGTCCCATGCGACCCTTTCGTGGTTCAGGACGACCAATTCCTCGCGGACCTCTTCAGCCGTTCTCAAAAGGCGGCCCGGCTGGACGATCGATGCGATGGGAATGGCCGGGTCCGCGATCGGCACGGCGTCCATCACGGGCCGGAATTCCGGCTCCATGGCCCGCAGGAGCGACGAATGGAAGGCCACGTTGCCCGGAAGGATCGACGCCCGGTAGCCGTCCTCTTTCAATGCGGCCACGGCGCGCTCGACGGCGGCCTGATGGCCGCTGATCACGACCTGCGAACTTTTTTCGGTCAGCGTATTGATGTTGGCGACTTCGAGGACTTCGCCTTCTTGCGCGATCCCGTTCAGGCGCTTCTGCAACCCCTCGGGGTCGATGAGCCCGCCCGCCACGACGGAGGCGATGCATCCCCGGGCGTGCTTGCGCATGAACTCGCCGCGCAGGCGCACCCCGCCCATGAGGTCCCTGACCTCGAGGGCGCCGGCCGCGACCGCGGCGACGTACTGGCCCAGGCTGTGGCCGGAGACGACGGACGGGGCCGGGAAACCGGCCGCGACGCGCGCCCGGTACATGGCGATGGAGGTCGCCAGAACGGCGGGAGACGAATTGACGACGTCGTCGAGCCACTTCTCTTCGACGGCCTTGTCGAAGGCCGCCCTGCGCTCGACGTTTCCTTCGGGGAGAGACGCGCCGCCGGTGATGACGTCCAGGAGGAGATCGCCGCCCTCGCCCAAGGCCGCGCAGGCCTCGACCAGGGTCTCGCGCCCGACGCCGCCCGCCTCATAGAGGGCCTTGGCCATGCCGACTTTTTGGGAGGCGTTGCCGGGGAAGACCGCCGCGTACGGCGGCGTCCTGAGTTCCATGGTGCCGGAGGCCTTCGTCTTGCCGTCGGCCTGGGAGATCAAACGGAAGGCGAGCACCTCGCGATCGCCCTGGAGGCCGACGCGGTCCACCTCCAGCGTCAGCGGCTCGTTCGGGCGCACGGGGGCCGTGACGGCCGTACCTTCGCCGAAGCCGATGAAGCGCGAGGCGTCGTTGCCCAGATACCCTTCGATGACCGAGTGCGAGACGGCGTGCATGAGGCGCCAGCCCTGCGCGATGATGCCGTCCTTGAACCCCACGCGGCGCGCGAACCGGTCGTCCGTATGGAGCCACTGGGCGTCGATCGCGTAGCCGGTGATGTCGGAGCGCGAGAGCGTCAGCCCCTCGCGTCGGTAGACCTCGATGGGATCGACCTCGAGGCGGGACGCCGTGGCGGCGAGCGGATTGGCCACGTCCTGGGCGAACAGGGTGGTTTCGGCGCCGCGGGACGCGCGGCTCAAGAATTTGGTTTCGTAAGTCGCCACCGCCTCGCCGTCTTGATTGACGACGGAGGTGACGATCGTCGCCTCGCGCCCGTACGTAAGGTCCTTGACCGAGCCCAGGGCCGATGAGGCCGTGAGCGTATCGCCCACGCGGACGGGGGCGCCGATCCTCATCGTCTGGCCGCTGTGGACGACCTTGAGGAAATCGATATTCGCGTCCGGGTGCATGCCGGCCCTCATCATGGAAGGCCAAGCCGCCCGGAGAGGGTAAGTCGCGTGAACCTGGAAGCCTTTCGCGCGGGGATTGGCATAGCGGCGGCTCGTCGCCCCGACCTGACGGTGCCAGGCCAGAACGTCGTCTTCCGTCACGTTCCAAGTCGTCACGGCGGTGTCGCTCAAATTCTCATTGGGTCTGGCGTCGGCCCCGACCCAGAGACGGATATAGGCCTCGCGCCCTTGCGCGGCGGTCTCGCCCGGCACGGCCACGATGCGGCGGCTGCCCGCCAGGCCCTCTCGCACTTCGTAGGTCCAGGTGACGGGAGAGGCTTCCGCGCCGGGCTGGGCGAGATACCATGTCTCTTGGATCGACCGGCGGTCGCCGGAGGGCCGCACTTCCGCCACGAGACGCCCGGACTTGTTGAAGACGCGGACGTTCTCCAAAAGCGTCTTGCCCGCTTCGGTCCTCCGGAGAATTTCCACCCGGTCGCCGCGTTCCACGGCGAACGTGCGCTGAAGCGGATTGCCTTCCTTCTCTCCCAAGCCGACGTCGGCGGCCCGCAAGGCCCGAGCGAGGTCGCCATGCCCGGCGGTCTGCACGGCCTTCAGGAAGTCCGCCTGGTTCAAATCCTTGCCGATGCCGACGACCAGGTTGGTCTCGCCGTCGCCCAGCCCCTGCTCTTCGACGGAGGTCACGCCGGAAACGGCCTTGAACGTTTCGGGCGTGGAGGCCTCAAAGCGGTCCTGTTCCGCCTGCTCCAACGCCATCGCGCGCTGGTAGAGCTCCGTGAGGTAGCGGAGCGCGCGGTCGCGCAGGTCGCGGAAGATGTCGGGCGCGGACATGCCGAGGTACTTGCGGGGGTTCTCCCCCTCGCGCTCGAGCGACTGGCCCATGGCGCGGATCGAGCGGCCGCCCAGGACGTAGGCCGTCTTCGGATCGACGTTCGGGTCCATGACCGCCCAGGTGCGGTAGGTCTTGAACAGTTGAAAAAGGCGCGGAGCCGAAAATTCCGACAAAGCCTGGACGAGGGCCTCGCGATCGCCTGAAAGCCAATGCGGCCAGACGCGGTCGACGAGGGGCTGGAATTCGACGCGGTTGAAGTCGCTCATCCCCTTCTGCCAGAAGCCGTGCAGAAGGGTGCGCTGGGCATCGGGTTCCTCCAAGAGGATGTCTGCGACGCGCTCGGCGCGTTCCCGCCCCACGGGGGCTCCGTCTTTTCCTTTTTTCGTCTTGTCGCCGCCGATGGGGATCTCGATGTCCCAGGTCTCGCAGCCTTCGAGGATATCCGTGAGTTTCAGCAAGTTCCGGCTGAAGGTGCTGTCCAAAACGTTGATCCAGCGCTCGAACTCGCTCTGAATCTGATTGAAGCCGACGCGACCCGCGGCCGCCTCGGCGATATATTCCTTCACCTGCATGGGCGGGGTCGATTCCTTGGCGAGCTGCATGATACCGCCCACCTGCATCCCGCCGCGAGCGTCTCCGTTCGCCATGACGAGCAGGGCGTCCGCGATCGCCTCGGGCGTTGACTGGCCGCCCGTCATGAAGTGCGGGACCGTCGCGCCTTCGGTCTTGAAGGCCCCGCCCTGGGCCATGAGACTGCGCGTCAGGTCATGGCCGTAGCGGATGTTCGGCGCTTCCTTCCAAATGTTATGGCCGCCGCCTTCCGCGCCCTCGGGGGCGATCGCCAGGAGATGCCGGTATTCCTCCGGCACTTCCGGATAGATGTTCTCCATGAAGTGCTTCCAACGCCTCTCGTTCTCGCCCAAGGGCATCACGGCGATTCCGGCCTTGAGGAGGGGCATGTAGTGCTCGTTCCAAAGGGCGAGCGAGATCTCCGAGAAGGCGATGGAGACGAGGGCGATGGGCACGCCTCGCTCCTTGGCCTTGATGATTTCCTGCAACTGCTTGTCGTACGGGCCGTTCATGTGAATGACGTTCGCCCCGAACGGCGCGCCTTTTTCCCAGTCGGGGTTCCCCATCTCCCTCAGTTTCTCCTGGGTGAGTTGGTGGCAGCGGTCGAGTTCCGAGGAGAGTCTCTTCAGATTCGCTCCGACGGTCGTCACCGCGTAGATGCCCAAATAATGGCTGGCGGCCAGTGCCGCCACGAGTTCGGGGCCCGTGTTGCCCGTCATGCCGGCGAGGGCCAGAGGCATGGTGGGATCGAATCCGAGGCGCTCCAAGAATTCGGAATGAATGCGCGGCTCGCCGGCGCCGATATTGAGGGCCTTCTCCAGGCGCTGGATCAAATCGCGGCGCTGGACGGGATCGGCGAGCGAAACCTGCGAGAGGTACGCATACGGACCCGTGTACTCGCCGTTGATCATGGGGGCCCCGGAGGTCACCTGCCTGAGAACGGGGCGGTAATTCGGGTCGCTGAACAAGCGCGGGTCCGGCAGTTTCGCCGTCGCTTCCTTCAGGTTTCCGGACTCCAGGAGGGCGCGTCCCTCGGGCGTGGCATACGGAATCACCGCCACGGGCGAGAGTCCGCGGGCGTCGGTCAGGTTGCCCTGAATGAACGAACCCGTCGCCTTGCCCGGTCCGCCGTCGATGACGATCGTGGGCTTGGCGGGATCGATCCGCCCGAAGGCGCTCCACGTCACCTCCGGCCAGTTGACCGGGTTGACGTACTGCCCTTCGGTCACCGCCGCGATGCGCGCGTCGATCGTGTACTCGGTCCCGTCGGGGCCGCGGCGCACGACCGTGCCGGTGATGTCCTGGAGTCTGCTTCCATCGTGGTTCAAGAGAACGGGCGCGGCGACATGTCCCAACGACTTGCCGACCAAATGCGGCCAGACGCGCTCCAATGCGGGCCGCATGAGCTCCGAGTGGAAGGCGGCCGTGGTAGGCAGCACCCTCACCTTGTATTTGTCGCTCACCGCCGAGACCCGGCGCGCCAGCTCCTTCAAACCCTCGGTCGTGCCCGAGACGATGAGGGCCGTCTGCTGGCCGCCGGAGGTCGGTTCCCAGCCTTCGGGAAGGCGATCGCGGTGGACGTCGCCCGCCTCGATGTTCTTCAGGCTCACCTGGGCGAGCTCGCCTTCGAGGTCCTTCGTCACGGACGCGGCGATGACCTCAAGCTCGGCGCGGGGAATTCCCAAGGTGGTCACCATGGAGATCTTGCCGGTGTAGCGCTGCATCATCTCCAGTTGTTCGGAGGTTTTGGCGGTCGCTATCTTCATGAGGTTGAGCGTGTCGCCCACCTCCGGCTCAAAGAGCGGATCGGCCTCCTGCATGAGCTTGCCGTTCATCGCCAGAAAATCGATGAACTCCTCGTCCGGCATGTCGCTGACCGCCTGGATCCCCAGGATCTGGCCCTGCGAATGTCCGATGACGGCGGTCGCCTTGGAAAGGTCGTAGCCCATCTCGCGGAGCTGGGCGTTGATGACGATCTGGGTGAGTCCGATCAGGGGCTGCGAAAAAGCGGAGCTCGCCAGTTGGTCGGCGGAAATCTCCCCCGCCACGATCTTTCGAAGGTCGATGCCGTGCCGGAAGAGGACGCGGCCCAGGCGCTCGATGATCTCCCGCGCCGTCGGGCTGGCCGTGTATTGCTCGACCAGGAAACTCGCGTATTCGGAGGCCTGTCCGGGCAGGGCGTAGATGAGATTCGCCTCGCCGTCCTCGATCATCCGCGCGAGAGCGGGACGCTCCTCGGACGGGGCCGCGACGAAATCCGCCGCCGGCCGCGTGGGCGCCTGAGGTTTTCCGTTCGTTGGGGAATGGGATTCCCGGCCGTTCCCCCCGCGTTTGGAGGAATCGCGCGACGCCTCTCCCTGGCCCGCGGGCGCCACGTCCGCCTGCGAAAGGACCGTCCCGGCGGGTTCACCGCGCACGACGATCAGCGAACCGATCAGGTTGCCCAAGTGGAGCTGAGCGCCGATCGCCTCCCGTCCGCCCAGGCGGCGCATCGCCTCGTCCGTCGTCCCCGAAAACTGAAAACGTCTCCGGCCGGGGGCGAGCGTCTCCCCCGCCTCCACCTGCTGGATCACGTTGTTCATGAAAAAGGGCTGATGGCCGCCGAAGTAGGTGGCCTTGTAGGCCGCCTCCCCGTCGGCGTGGTACTGGGCCTGTTCCGGGGCGCCGAAACGGCGCGCGTCGGTGATGTCCAGACCCAGGCTGACGACGCCGCTTGAACGCGGAAAACTCTCCACCGCCACGATCGCAGCGCCGGTCCAGCCGTCGTCGGCGAAGTTGGCGAACACGCCGCGCCCTGCGAGGGCCCGTCCGACCTCCCCGTCCAACCGGCGAACGCGGCGGTACCGTTCTTCTCCTTCGCTGTTGCGGAAGCTCTCGCGGGCGTATTCGACGTCCGTCCATTTGAGCGATTCGCCTCCGGCTTCCCCCGGGAGGGGGAGTCCCGCGGCCCGGAAGGTCGCGGCCTTGAGGGACAGGATGCCGGCGATGCGGGAATGCAGCTTCGATTTCCGGTCGTTTGACGGCGCGAGGTAGGCCCCGAGGTTGTCTGGGTCGAGTTCCCGATCCGTGAAGAAGCGCCTGAGAACGCCTTCGAGGGCCTTGCCGCCGCGCCCGATGGCGTCTCGGGGCACCAGGTCCTGGGCGTCGAAACTCGCGAGGGCGACCGCCTGCAAGGCACCGCCGGGGTTTTGGGACACGATGGAGACTCCGCGGCCCAGCTCGTGGGCCATCACTTCGGACCGCCACTCGTGCCCGTCCACCAACCCGCTCTGCTGCGCCATTTGTTTCAAGAAGGCCGTCGTCTGCTCCCGCGTCAGCGCCAAAGGCGTTTCGCGAACTTCGCCGGACACGTCGACTTCGGAGACGCCGCCGCTGCGGACGGAATCCCAAGCCGCCTGCTGCGCGGCCAAGAGATGGCCGAGGGAAACGACGATCCTCTCGTTCCATTCGCCCTTGTCGGAAAACTGCCGGAGGATCTCGACGGTCTCGGAGGGAAGCTCCAAACCCTTGAGAGACGGACCGTCCGTCAGGAGGCTCGAGACTTGAGAGCGCAGGGCGTCGATCGCGATGGTCCCGTTCGGTTGGACGAGCGAACCCCATCCCAATTGATTGAAGCTTGAAATCGCCTCCGGGGAGGGCGTCACGGTCGTCGCGGTGATGGCGGAGAACGGGGAGAGGGCGGGGCGGATGAACGTCATAGTCTTACCTTTTATAGGTACTGCTGATTTTCAGGCGCCCCCGTATCTCGCGGGGTGTTTCGTAAATGTTGCTATTTTTTTCCCGGACCGTTGAAGCACTGTTTTCTATCTATTTTCAAGCCTTTCGATAAACTTTTTGATCGATTCTTTGATCCCCTCGTTCCGGACCCGGTATCGGCCGAAATGTCCCTCGCGCTCAGCCGGCGTCATGTCCGGCCGGAGCCGTTCGATCCAGTCCGGACGGTTCAGGTAGACGTCCATGACGTGCGTCTCGACTTGGAGTCGGTGGAGGGTAAGCAGCGGAAACTCTTTCAGTATTTCGGAAGCGGGCGCGCCGTCGCTCAGGCCCCTGAGGGACAGTTCCAACTGCTGCCCCCGATTGCTTTCCGGGTGCGTGAGGGCCTCTTCCTTGCTGTGGTTCCAACGCTGGTGGTACTGGCCGAAACTCCGGAGGCTGCCGTTGATGTCCTTCTTTTCCTTCCACGGACCGAAGTCCAGGAGCTCGAAGGCGTCGACCAAGTCCCAGCCCTCGGGTAGGTTGGCCAACACGCAATCCACGAAGGCGATCCCCTCCTCCGGCGTCTCGAGCGAACGCACGGACCCGCCCGCCAAATAACCGGCCGTGGCGAGACGGGCCCTCAAACGGTCGAACTGTTCGCGGAGCCGCCGCCATCGCCCCTCGCCGTGTTCCGCCGTCATCCGGGTGAGGAGCGCCGGGTCGATGTTCCGCCCCGAGGCCACCAAGACGACCGGTTGGTCTTGAGAAATACCGTAACTTTCCAAATCCAGGGCCCCGAAGACGAGACCCGCCACCGGCGTCGCGGCCGCGCCTTCCAGCGTGAGACCATTCTCCTGCAGGTAGGCGAGCGCCGCCTCGATCAAACGCTCCGGCACGACTTGGACGCCCCGCGCATAGTTCAGTACGTTTTGAAACCCGGCCTCGCCGATCCTGAGGAGGGCGATGCCGTCGGCCACCGTGTCGTAATGCTTGATCTCCTCCGGCACGACGACCTTTTTGAGATTGAAGGAGCGGGAGACGTACGGGTGCGCCTTGGACTCGACGCCGACCACCGCCACACCCGCGACGTGATCGCGGTTCAGATAGGTCGCGATGCCGGCGATCAGGCCACCGCCGCCGGCGGGGACGATGACGCCGTAGTCCTTGTGATAACCATGGATCGCCATCTGGAGCGAAATCTCCAGGCCGATCGTCCCCTGCCCCATCACGACCAAGGGCTGGTCGAAGGCGGGGAGAAACAGATAATTCGCATCCTTGGCCGCGCGGTTCGCGACCTCGTCGGCGCATTCCTCGAAGGTATCGCCAAACAGCTCGACCTTCGCTCCCAGGGTCTCCAACTGGGCGATCTTGAGCGGCGAGGCGTTCTTGGGAAGCAGCACCTCCACGTTTCGAATCCCGAGATTGCGCGCGGCCTGAACGGCTCCTTGCGCGTGGTTCCCGTGGGATGCGGTGCCGACCTTCAGGGTGTGCGGATCGTATCCGGCGAGCAGGGCGGCGACGAGAAAGTTCGTCGCCCCGCGGTTCTTGAACGACCCGACGGGCTGCTCGTCCTCATGCTTGAGATAGACCGGGCGGCCGGCCAGTTCGGACAACGGAGAAAAACGCTCCAGCCGCGTCCGTCTCACGTGATGCGGGGCTCCGAACGGCCGAACCCCCCTCTCTCTCAGAAAGGAAACGATCCATGGGGCCCGGATGCGCCGGTGGGCGTCCACGATGCCCGGAACGTCGATCTCCCCGCGGCCCGAGAGAAGACCGCGCAGCCTCGCCG
Source organism: bacterium (assembly GCA_035454885.1). NCBI lineage: Bacteria > bacterium. The sequence goes on along the minus strand of DATIGE010000071.1, from coordinate 23,195 downwards.
TCTCGTCTTCGGGAAGCCCCCCTTGGCGAACCAACCGTCCCAGGATCAGCCCCTCGATCTCCGCCAGGAGATTGACGGACTCGCAATCGGGGAACTGGGGGGAAACGCCGTCACCGAGGAGGCCCCGGAGGCGCGTGAATTGGGTCTCGGTGAGCACCCCGTCGCGGCGCAGAAAGTAGAGATCGGGGGCGAGCTCGCGAACGCCCCCGAGGGAGCCTTCCACCGCCAACAAGGAAGAGGCGCCGCCGAAACGCTGCGACAAAGCAAAGAGAGAAGAGCCGCCGGAGGTCACGATGGCGCGGTCATCGCCTTGTGTTCAAAAAGGTTTCGTTTTGTCTTGTGACGCGGCGCGTCTTCCCGGGGGAGGCTAGCGGATTTCGGAGGGCAATTCCTTCCAAACAGAAGGGTCGTGGCCGGGAATGATCAAGGCGTCCGGATTCTTTTCGGCGAATTCGCGGATCTTGAGCGTGGAGGCCCAGGCCGGCCCGGCGTCTTCCTCCAAATGCCGGATGAAAAAGGACTTCGGGGCCGGTCTCTGATAGTTCTCCCTGACCCAGACCGCGTCGCCGGTGAGCAGGACCTTTCTTCCCGAGCCGGTCATGACAAGGAGCGATTGATGACCCGGCGTATGGCCCGGGGTCGAGAGGAGGATGAGAGCTCCGTCGCCGAAGAGGTCGAAGCGATCGCCATCACCGTAGTCGACGGCTTGCACGCGGCCGGAGAGTCCCGACAATTGTTCCGACATGACCCCTCGAAACCGGGCCTTCCAGCGTCCGACATTCGCATGCTCCCACTCCGCCCGGGAGACGACGATCGTCGCCTTCGGAAAATCCAAGAGTCCTCCGGCATGATCGTAATGAAGGTGGGACACGACGACGTACGTCACGTCCTCCGGGGCGATCCCCTCCGCCTTCAATTGCTCGACCGCCGCGTCCTTCGGTTGAAACTCCGCCGGAAAAAAATGGTTCACGAGACGATGGGGCCACCAGGCATCGGACTGCTCCAGAAACGAAACCCCGAGCCCGCTGTCGAAGAGGACGATGCCCCGGGGATGTCGGATGACGTAAAAGGGAATGGGGATCCTGATTTTTTCCGGTGCGCCGCCCTCGACCATGTACTTGAAGTCGGTCCGGAACCAACCGGTCGTCTTGGGGGCGATCGTGACGCCGTCGCTTGCAAAGAGGACGGAGGCCCTCAGCCCGACGGCCAGTGCGAAGAAAAGCGCGAGCCTTGATTTACGGAGCATGCGCGTGATGGGATGCCACACCTGATGACTGAAATCCATGAATTCGAACGGCCGCATTTCGCGCTTCTGGAGTCCTCCCTGGGCGGGCGTTATTCGATCGCCGCCTCCGACCCGCTTTACGTCCTGGAGCCCAAGGACGGCGTCTCCTTCCTCGATGACCTCCGGGGACGGCTGCGAGAGACGCCCGCGGTCGACGCGCCGGACCTCCCGTTCGCCGGCGGATGGATCGGATACTTGGGTTACGAGCTTTATCCCGAGACCATTGGAAAGGTTGCCCCCAGGGAACCAGCGCTGATACCCAAGGCGACGCTCGCGTTTTATGATCGGTTTTACCTGTTCGATCACGTCCGGAACGAAGGTCGTTGGTTGCAATGGAGGCCCGGAGGGCGGGGGGTCGACCGGGGACCGCCTGAGCGTCCTGCGAAGAGGTCCACGGGCGGCCCCCCGCCCTCCGGGCTGCGAGTCACCCCCCTCCCCGCTGGCGCACTTGAGAGCAACTTCACTCGGAACGAATATCTGGCGGCGGTCCGCAAGATCCGCGAGTACATCGCGGCGGGCGACTGTTACCAGGTCAACCTCTCCCAGAAGTTCACCGCCCCCGTCTCCCATCCCCCGGCCGTCATCTATGAACGCCTGCGCTCCGTCAGCCCTTCTCCTTATGCGGCTTTTTTGAATCTGGGCGGTGCCCAGATCCTCTCCTCGTCTCCGGAATGTTTCCTGGAGCTGGCGGGCTCAAAGATCGTGACCCGTCCGATCAAAGGCACCCGGCCGCGCGGAAACGACGGCGACGAAGACGCCGCGCTGAAGGAAGAACTCCTGTCGAGTCCCAAGGATCGTGCGGAGCTCTTGATGATCACCGACCTGGAGAGGAACGACCTGGGCCGCGTCTGCCGGACGGGCAGCGTTCGCGTGCGGGACTTAAGGACGGTCGAGACCTATCCCCAGGTCCATCATCTGGTTTCGACGATCGAAGGGGAATTGGAGGTCGGCCGGGACATCCTCGACCTCTTGAAAGCGACATTCCCAGGCGGCTCGGTCACCGGGGCGCCGAAGGTCCGTGCCATGCAGGTGATCCGGGAGCTTGAGCCCCATGCCCGCGAGGTCTATTGCGGGGCGATCGGTTACGTGAGCCTGAACGGCAAGGCCCAGTTCAACGTGGCGATCAGGACGATGGTCGTCAAAGAAGGTCGAGCGCACTTCTGGTCCGGAGGCGGGATCGTGGCCGATTCTGATCCGGAGTCGGAATACAAGGAAACGTTGGTGAAGGCCAAGGGGATGGTCGGGGCGTTAAACGCCTAGATGCACACCATGGGGATGGCCTGGACCGGCTGAAACTCCTGGAACGCCTCCGGGAAAAAGACGCCCATGACGATGCGGGCGGCGACGAACATGTTGTAGATCCAGATCGGCTGGAAGTAGGTAAAGAGCATGAGGCAACCGAGGCCCAAGAATCCCAAACCGACCTTGCGATGGGCTTTGTAGAAGCGGACTTCCACCTTTTCCAGCCTCTTGCGGAACCAGGCCTGTATCTTCTTCATCTTGCGCGGCGTCAGGATGTAGCCCAGGCCGATCATGACCGGAAACAGGGCTATGACCAGAAAAAGGGTGCTAATCATACTGTCCCTCCACTTATATTATCGGTAGGTTGTCTCAAAAAGATGCGGGGTATTTCATGAAAAATGAGGCGATATGACGCAGGGAGTCGACAGCTAATGCGCTCCAGAAGGGCTTTAGCGGTCTGGATCGGCGGTAAAATGATCCCGGAAAGGCGCGCTTCCGTGCCCGTCTCGGACTCGTCCTATCTCTATGGTATCGGGCTTTTCGAGACGCTCCGGGCGGCCGGAGGCCGGGTCCTCTTTTTCCCCCTCCATGACGCGCGGCTCCGGAAAAACGCCCGGCGGATCGGCCTCAAGATGCCCCTTTCCCCGCGACGCTTCTTGGGCGCGATCGCAGGCCTCCTTCGCCGAAACCGCCTGAAGGACGCAACCGTCCGCGTCATGCTCTCGGAGACCTCCGAGGGAAAGCCGCGCGTCGTCATCACGGCAAAACCTTTTAAGCCGTATCCCGCCCGCTGCTACCGGGAGGGCGCGAGGGTCGTCTTCGCCCGCTCGTTCCTCGCCGACTCGAAGTCCCTCGCTCCGATCAAGACGACCAGTTACTTGAGCCGGATGATCCCCAGACGCGAGGCCGCGCGACGGGGCGCCGACGAAGCGCTGCTCCTCAGCGAATCGGGCCTGGTGACCGAGGCGGCCTCGAGCAACGTCTTCATCGTCAAGAACGGCGTCTTGTTCACGCCTCCGCTCATCGACGGGCTCCTCGCCGGAACCCGGCGGAAAGTCGTGATGGAGCTGGCCAAGAAGCTGAAGATCCCGGTGAGGGAACGTTCGCTCCGCCCGAAGGACCTCTTCGGCGCCCACGAGGCGTTTCTCACCAGCACGCTCAAGGATGTCATGCCGGTGGGATGGGTGGAGGGAAAGAAGATCGGCGTGGGCGCGCCGGGTCCCGTAACGCGGAGACTGCTGGGCGCGTTTCAAACCCTCGCCCGGATGTAGTCGGAAACGAACTCCTTCGAACGCTCGATCGCCTTTTCGAGGGAATATCCGCGAGCCAGGTGCGCGGCGATGGCGGCGGAGAGGGCGCAGCCGGTCCCGTGAGCGCCGCGGACGAACTTCTTGCGCGACGGGAAGATCGTCCAATCCTTGCCGTCATAGAGGACGTCCACCGGGTCCTCCTTCAAATGTCCGCCTTTGACGAGCACCGCTTTCACACCTTTGCACACCGTGTGGATATGGAGGGCGGCCTCGCGCATGTCCTCGACGTTCTTCACCTTCATCTTGGCCATGATCTCGGCCTCATCCAGATTGGGAGTGACGAGAGTGACGAGCGGAACCAGGAACTGCGTCAGGATGGCCATGCCCTTGGGGTCGATGAGAAGGGCCCCGGTCGACGATTTGAAGACGGGATCCAAGACGACCTTGGGAATCTTGTCCTTGTCCTTGTACTCGCCCTTCATCTGGTCGAGGAAACGGTAGATGGCGAAGACGTTGTCCTCGGTGCCGAGCATGCCGATCTTGATGGCGTCGACACGGTGGACGGCGGTGATCGCCTGAATTTGTTCGCGCAGAAGGCGGGAGGAGACGGGATTGAGAGAGAAAAAGCGCTTTTCGTTCTGGGAGGTGACCGCGGTGATGGCCGTCACGCCGTGCACCCCCAGGGAGTGGAACGCCATGAGGTCGACCTGAATGCCGGCTCCGCCGGAAGGGTCAGAACCCGCGATTGTAAGGACGGTTTTCACTTAAAAAGCGCGGAAAAATATCTCGCCTCCTCGATGCGATCCCCCGTTTTTGCCAATGCGGAGATCATAGCCACAGAGTGAACGCCGGTCGCAAGCACATCCTTGATGTTTGAGCGGTTGATGCCCCCGATCGCCACCACGGGGATCTTGACCGCTTTCACGACTTGCCTCAGCTTTTCCAGCCCCTGGACGGGATGGCCGGGCCCCTTGGTGGGCGTGGAAAAGATCGCTCCGAAGGCGATATAGTCGGCTCCGCGGCGTTCGGCGCCCACGGCCTCCTCCAGGCCATGCGACGAATACCCGATGATCTTGTCCGGCCCCAGAATCCGCCGGCATTCCTCGGGGGAGGGGTCGTCCCTGCCGACGTGGACGCCGTCGGCGCCGATCGCCTTGGCCACCCCGAGATCGTCGTTCACGATCCAGATAAAATCGAAACGAGCCTTGAGATCCTGAATGCGGCCTGCCGTATCGCGGAAGATCCGTTCGCGGTCCGGGGACTCAAGGCGCCGTTTGTCCCGAAGCTGGATGACGGAGGCCCCGCCCCGAAGGTATTCCTCGGTCAAGACGGACAAATCAGTCTCAGGGGTCACGGTGGAGTCGACGATGGCGTATAAGCCGCGGACCGCGGGTTTAGAACGCATGTCCGTGCCGGTGAACGAAGAGTTCCACCGCCCACATGGCCGCCAATCCCAGAACGAACGAGATGACGATCGGAACTTGGCGCTCCGCGTGTTCGTGCACGTGGGGGAGCAAGTCGGACAGAGAAACGTGGAGAAAGGTCCCGGCGGAGAAGGCGAGCGCCGCTCCGATGAACTCGGGATGCACCGCCCCGAAGGAGCGCACCAGGACCGCGCCCAAAGGGACCGTCAGGATGAGGACGACGTTGAGCAGGATGATCCGCGACCTCGCGTGGCGCTCGTGAAGGAGCACGGTGGTCAAGGCGAAGGCTTCGGGAAGCTTGTGGAAGAAGATCGTGAGAAAGACGACGAAGCCCAGCTCGCTGACGAGAAGGCCCGAACCCAGAGCGATACCGTCGGTCAGGGAATGGGCGCAAATGCCGATGGTGGCGGATATGCCCAAGCTATGGACCTCGCACTCGAGCATCTCGCAGATATGGACCGTCAGGAATTTCTGGAAGACGTAGAGAAAGAGAAATCCGGCCAGAACCCAGAGCGAGGCGCTCTCGCCCAGGAGCCCCACCGACGCGGGAAAAAGATGGATGAGCGTCGCGCCCAGCATGAGTCCGGCCGAAAAGGCCAGGAGATAGTGGACGTACTTGCGCGTCCACGAAAGAAAGACGGGCACGATCCCGCCGGCCACGACGGACGTGGAGATCATGCCGGAATAAACTCCGAGATCGGGCCAGAAGGAGTTCATGGTTTCGTCGCGATCTTCAGGTCCTTCATCTTCTTGTGAAGCGTGTTCCGGTTGATGCCCAGCATCTTCGCGGCCCGGATCTGGTTGCCGCGCGTCCTCTCCAAGATGAGCTCCAGGAGCGGCCTCTCGACCCGGTTCATCACCGCGTCGTAGAGATCCTCGACGTCGTAGCCATCCCACTTGGAGAGAAAAGAGGCAAGTTTCTTGCGGACGATGTCCTCGAGCGCGATCTCGTCCATGTCGACGTTGCCGAGGGCATCGCCCAGGAACGGCGTCACGACCTCCGGACCGATCGTCGGGCCGGGAGAGAGGACGATGGCCCGCTTCACGACGTTCTCCAGTTCCCGCACGTTCCCCGGCCACGGGTAGCCCTTGAGCACCTTCATGACTTCGGGAGCGATCTGCTTGGCGGGCGAGGCCAGCTCGTCGCAGAATTTTTTGACGAAGTAATTCGCCAGGAGCGGGATATCGTCCTTTCGCACCCTGAGGGGCGGAATCTCCAGGGGCACGACGTTCAAACGGTAAAAAAGGTCCTCCCGGAACTTTTTTTCCTTCACCATCTTGGAGAGGTTCTGGTTGGTGGCCGCGATGACGCGGGCATGCACGGCCATCGGCTCGGAGCTGCCCAGCCTTTGAATCTCCCTCTCTTGGAGGACGCGAAGGATCTTCGCCTGCAGATTGAGGGGCAATTCCCCGATCTCATCGAGAAAGATCGTCCCCTTGCCGGCCTTTTCAAAATAACCGATCCGTTCGTCGTTCGCCCCGGTGAAGGCCCCGCGCACGTGGCCGAACAGCTCGCTTTCGAGCAGTTCCTTGGGAATGGCCGCGACGTTGACGGCCACGAACGGCTGCGAAGCCCGGTCGCTCTCGTAGTGGATCGATCGCGCCATGAGCTCCTTGCCGGTTCCGGACTCGCCCTGGATCAGCACGGTCACGTCGCGCGCGGCCAGCTTGCCGATCATCTTGTAAAGCTCCCGGACCGGACGGCTCTCCCCCACGATCATGTGGGGCCCCATTTGAAACTCCTTCACCTCCTGACGGAGATGCTCCACCTCCGTCTCCAGGGCCCGCTCCTTCAACGCCTTCTGCACCAGGATGTCGAGTTCATCGATGTCGAAGGGCTTGGTGAGATAATCGAACGCGCCTTTCTTCATCGCGTCGATGGCGTTCTTCATCGTGTCCTGGGCCGTCATCATGATGACGGGAGGCGGGTTCTCGATCTGCCGGATCCGCTCCAGCAACTTGAACCCGTCGATCTCCGGCATCCGGATGTCGAGGAGAACGACGTCGTACTTCTGTTGGTCGACCATTTTGGACGCCTGCCTGCCGTCCTCGGCGCAATCGACCGCGTAACCCTTGTGCCGGAGGGAATTGCGGATCACGACCCGGAGACTTTCCTCGTCGTCAGCCACCAGAATGCGAGCCTCTGTCATAAAGAACTCCTCAGTAGGATTTGAAACGTCGTCCCCTTGCCTTCTTCCGTCGTCAGATTGATCGCCCCGCCGTGCTCATGGATCACGCGCTGGGTGACGGCGAGTCCCAACCCGTACCCTTTCTCTTTCGTGGTGAAGAACGGCGTGAAAATCTTGTCCGTGTCCTCCGCCTTGATTCCCGTGCCGTTGTCGCGGATTTCCGTCGAAACCATCCGCCACGGCTTCCGCCTTTCCGCTCCCTTCATCTTGAAATTGGTGATGATGCGCGTTTTGAAGCGGATCTCGCCCTCTCCTTCGGGGTGCCGTTCCGCCACCGCATCGGAGGCGTTCACGATGAAGTTCAAGAAGACCTGTTTGAGTTCGTCCGCGTCCCCCAGGACGGGCGGAAGGCTCGGGTCGAACTCGCGGACGATGCGGATGCCGCGCTTCTCGATGGGTTCTTTCTGAAGGATGAGGAGGGCGTCGATGAGCTCGTTGATGTTGACCTTGTCGATTTTCAAGTCCTTGGGACGGGCGAACGTCAGAAGCTGGTTCACCAGGCGGTTCACGCGGTCCGCTTCCTTGACGATGATCTGAAGATATTCCGCCGACTCCTGCGGGAGCTTGCCGCGGGTGAGGAGCTGGGCGGCGCCCTTGATGCCGCCCAGGGGATTTTTGATCTCGTGCGCCAGCCCCGCGGCGATCGTCCCCATCATCGCCAACCGGTCGGCCTTCCGGACCTCCTCCTCCAGCTTCTTGACCGGCGTGATGTCGCGAAAGACCAGGATCCAGCCCGTGAGATCGCCGTCGTCACCCGTCAGCGGCGTCACCGAGACGTCCACCGTGGCGCGCGCGCGCCCGTGGCCCGACCAGGGCATTTCGCGGAGCGTCAGCGCCGCGCCCTCCCGGAGAGCGGCCTCCAGTTTTTCAAAGACACCGTTGTTCCGGGGAAAGGCTTCGGGAAGCGGAAGACCCAGGGTCGACTCGGCGGAAAACCCGGTGATGGTCTCCGCCGCCGGGTTCATGGCGATGACCCTCCACTCCGTGTCCAAGATCACCAAACCGTCGCCGAATGATGAGAAGATGGTCTCCCAAGAGGGTCGTATTTTGCGGGTAAAATGCATAGCTGCCTAATAATTAGGCATCGTAGAAGGGCCCTCGCGAGAAGGCAAGTGGGATTTCCGGACGCCGGTTGACTCTCCGCGACGGACGTAGGAAATTCCAGCCCCTCGGATGTCACTGAAGACCCTCTTCAATCGTGAGAGCCCGGTCGTCCGTTCGCTCGAAGTGGCGGGCGTCGTGCTGGCGGGCCTCCAACTTTGGAAGCACCTCCTGCCCTTTGATTGGCGGGGAGGATTGTTTCTCTTCCTCGTGGCGTGCTGCCTCTTCATTTTTGCCTGCGATCTGATCCGGTGGTATCCCGGCTCCGAGCGGACGGACGGACCGCGGCAAAAGATCGGGATCGAGGTCCACTTTCTGAAGGCCCGCGTCCCCACGTCCTACATCCTCGCGATCGCCTCGGCCCTCGCGCTCCTCCAAATTCCTTATGTCTCCACGGGTGTCGTCCTCTTGGCGGATCTCATGATGCTCGTTGTCGCGCCCGTGAACGGAATCCTCATCTGGTTTCACCGCTTCGACAAGGACACAACGCCGATGAATTATTTCAGCCTCAACAAGTACCTCGGGAGCCGACATGAAGACCTACCGTCATATCACCGTTGAACGTCAAGGCCCCGCCCTCTGGATCGCCTTCAACCGCCCGGAGGCGAGAAACGCGTTTCACATCGAAATGGCGGGCGAAATCCTCCAGGCCGTCCGCGAGGCCGTCCGCGCCAAAGACGTCCGCGTGCTCGTCTTGACCGGAACGGGCGAGGTGTTTTCGGCCGGCGGCGACATCAAGCTCATGGGCCAAATGGTCTCGAACAAGAAAAGGTGTTCCGCGTTCTTTTCGGAGATTTCCCGTCTCATTCACACGGCGGTCCGGGAGATGAAGGCCTCGGACAAACCCGTACTGGCGGCCGTGCCGGGTTTTGCGGGCGGGATCGCCTTCGGCCTCGTCCTCGGGGCCGACCTTCGGATCGCCTCGGAACAGGCCGAGTTCAGCGCGGCGACGATTCGCCTGGGACTGGTCGCCAACGGCAGCGCCACCTACCACCTGCCGCGGATCGTCGGGCTCGCGAAGGCGGCGGAGATCCTCTTCCTGGGGGACACTCTGACGGCCTCGGAGGCGTTGTCGGCCGGCCTGGTCAACCGCGTGGTGCCCGCGGCCGATTTGGAAAAGACGGTTCAGGACATCGCCGAACGCCTGGCGGCCGCCCCGCGAAAGGCCTTGGGCCGCGTCAAGAAGCTGCTTCAGGCGAGCCTTTATTCCACGCTTTCCGCCCAGCTCGAGCGCGAGCGCCAGGCGATCGCCTGGTCGTCGACCTTGCCGGATTTTCAGGAAGGGGTTTCGGCGTTCTTGGAGAAGAGGAAGGCCTCATTCAACAAGGTCCGGGATTAGTCGTCTTCGAGACCCAGAGGGCGCATGAGCCGGGCACCGAGATCGATGTTCGACGTGGCGGGCGCGACATATCCCTCCAGGGCACCCAAGAGGTTCAGGATCAATCCCGAGAGATAAGGAAATCTCCGGTCCCAAAGGCCAAGTTCCGGGTCGCGATTCACGACCCTGACCCATCTCTCCGCCACCCCTTCCGGAAACCACTCCTCGTCGGAGATTCGGGCATAATCCGACGGGGCCGCCTCGCCGGAACACCAGATCTTGATCATCTCGCGCCGGATGAACCGGTTCTTGTAGGCCAGACCGTGACCGAAGATCTCGTGCAGGAACGTGTAGAGCGTCCTGATGTGGCGGGCCTTCAACTCCTTCAGAGAGGGGGTCCCGGCGGGGACATCCGTCTCGTCGCCCAGGGGGTAGAGGACGGAGACGAGACGGCCGCCTTCGCGAAAGGTATGGCCGACCTCGCCGTTCCGCTCGCCGGACATGCGGATTTCATCGAGTTGGGTCAGGGCGGACAAGGGGATGTGGCCGAGGTAATTCAAGAGACCCTTCAGGGATGGCATGAGACCGTCCCGCTCGTAGACGATCCGCAGGCGGTGACGGTTCTGGAAAGAGACCTCATGAACGCGAGCGCCGTTCGCCGTCTCCGCGGTGGTCAGCGATTCGACTTGGGGAGAGGTGATCTCTTCCGGCAGGGCCCTGATGTCCTCTTCCGCGTAGATCGCAAGGAGGTAGTCCCTGATCTGCCGGGGAACCAACAGATCGCAGTCGGCATCCTCCGGCCTGGCCTGAAAGAAAACCGCCCACGGCTCGCTTAGGCCGGCCGGATCCACGCGCCGGGCGTAGTGGAGGATGCCGTCCTCCGTCCTTTCGACGTCGAGCACGCGGTAGGAAAGGCCGAAATCCACGATCCTCGGCGCCTGTCCGTCCTGCAAGGCCTTGAGCCTGCGCCAGGCCGCTCCGGAGTCGAGGTCTGAAGCCTCCACCCCGCCCAGAGCGGTTGCCGAATCGGACCCGAGCGCGCTCGCGGAGGCCTCGAGGGCCGCGGACAACCAACCAGGGGGAAATGCGATCGTTGCCGGCACAACCGTCAGATCGTCTGGAAATGTTCCAAGTTGCGGAGTATGTGTCAGTGATGATCGTCCTCGGTATCGAAACCTCCTGCGATGAAACGGCGGCTGCGGTCGTGGAGTTTCGCGAGACATCGCGGCGAAGGGCGAACACTAGGTTCGCCCCTACAGCACGCATCTTGTCCAATTTGATCGCCTCCCAACACGAGATCCACGCCCCCTACGGGGGGATCTTTCCGGAATTGGCGAGCCGGCGGCACATCGAGATCATTCGTCCGCTCGTGGAGGAGGCGCTGAAGAAGGCCGGCGTCCCGCAAAAGGAGATCGGAGGCATCGCCGTCACCCACGCGCCGGGTCTGATCGGCTCGCTGCTCGTGGGCCTCTCCTTCGCCAAGGCCTACGCCTTCGGGCTCGGCATCCCGTTCATCGGCGTCAGCCACCTGGAAGGACACTTGAACGCGCCTTTCTTGGAGCATCCGGGGATCCGGTACCCGCATATCGGACTGGTCGTCTCCGGCGGACATACGGCGCTCTATCTCGTGAAGAAATTCGGGGACTATGAATTCCTGGGTGGCACGCGGGATGACGCCGCCGGCGAGGCCTTCGACAAGGTGGCCAAGATCCTGGGGCTCGGCTATCCGGGCGGGCCGATCGTCGACAAAAAGGCGCGCGAAGGCGCTCCGGAGGCCGTCAACTTTCCCAAACCCAGGGTGCCCGGATACGATTTCAGCTTCAGCGGCTTGAAGACCGCCGCGAAGCAAATCGTCGAGAAGGGCCCGCCCCCCCTCCCCAACCTATGCGCCTCGTTCCAAGAGACCGTGGTCGACATCTTGATCGAAAAGACGTTGGCCGCCGCAAGGAACCGGCGCTGCAAGACGGTGCTGGTCACGGGGGGCGTGGCCTGCAATTCGCGGCTCCGGGTGAAGCTGACGGAAGAGGCCGCACGGAGGGACGTGAAGGCGTTTTTCGCCTCTCCGGTTCTTTCGACGGACAACGCGGCCATGATCGCTTACGCGGGCGGACGGAGGATCCTGGCGGGGCAGTCCTCGCCGCTTTCGCTCAACGCGGTCTCCAACCTCGCCCTGGGGGCGCCATGAGCTTCGCGGCGAAAAAATCCCTCGGCCAGCACTTCCTCTTCAACCCCGTCACGCTCGACAAGATCCTCGCTCTGGCCGGGATCGGACCTGAAGACCGCGTCCTCGAGATCGGCGCCGGCCCCGGCGCCCTGACCGGGAGGATCGCCGCGCGCGCCGGACGTCTCGTCGCCGTCGAGAAGGACCCGCGGTTCGCGAAGGCCCTCCAAGAAAAGTTCCAAGGCGATCCCAAGGTGACGATCGTCGAAGGCGACTTTCTTCAAATGAACCTCGAAAAACTACTCGGAACCAGCTCCGAAGGAGCGTTGAGGGGGAGGCTCGATCCGGCTTTGCCGGCCGAGGGGGCGACGCGAGCCCCTCCATGGAAGGTCATCGCGAATCTTCCCTACAACGTCGCGACCGAGATCATCTTTCATCTCCTGGAGCTTTCGACCTTCTTCCACAGCTTCACCGTGATGGTGCAAAAGGAAGTGGCGGATCGCATCGTCGCCAAGCCCGGCTCGAAGACCTACGGCATCCTCTCGGTCATGACCCAGCTCTTTTCGGAGAACAAAATCGTCATGAGGCTCAAACCGGGCTCCTTCGCCCCGCCGCCCAAGGTGGATTCGGCCATCGTCCGCTTCCGGATCAGCGACGGCTGCCGGTTTCCGATCAATCACCTTCCGACGTTCGAAACGGTCGTCCGTTCGGCCTTCGGGCAACGCCGGAAGACGATCTTGAATGCGCTCAAGGGAGGCGGATTTGCCGCAGAAGAGATCGCGGCGGCTCTGAAAGGGGCCGGCATTTCCCCTCAAGCGCGGGCCGAAATGCTTCCCATCGAGAAGTTCGCGGCCCTTGCGAACACCCTCTCCTTGGTCTAAGGACGTTGCAATGCCCCCCCGCTACATCGCCATCGAAGGCCCCATCGGAGCCGGAAAATCGAGCCTCGCGAAGAGGCTCGCGCAGGACTTCAACGCCCGTCTCGTTTCGGAGGCGGTCGACGAGAACCCCTTCCTGCCGGAGTTCTACAAAGACCGCCGCAAGAACGCCCTCAAGACGCAGATCCTCTTCCTCATCAACCGCTACCAGCAGCAAAAAGACCTCGTGCAACACGACCTCTTCTCCGGCGGCGTTATCAGCGATTATCTTTTTTCCAAGGACCGCATCTTCGCGACCCTCAACCTCAACAAGGAGGAGCTCTTCCTCTACGAGAAGATCTACGGCCTGCTCGACGTCCAGCTCCCCAAGCCGGACCTGGTGGTCTTTCTGCAGGCCTCGATCGACGTCTTGAAGAAACACATCCGCAAGCGGGGCATCGGCTACGAAAGGCATATTGACGATCGCTACCTCGAGGAGCTGGCCGAGGCCTACAACCGATTCTTCTTCACCTACTCCGAAACGCCGCTCCTGACCGTCAACGTCACCGACATCGATTTCGTGAAGAACGAGGCCGACTACGAGAGCCTCGTGAAGGCCATCGTCGCCGCCCCCTCAAAACGGGGTGGAAAAACCTACCTGTCGATCGGGAAGTAATTTTAGGCCTGCTTTACGGACACAGTTGGCCGGTCCAATACCCGCTGTCGTCCAAGCTGACTCCTGCGGGCGCGCCCCCGTACCCTCCCCAATAGTAGAACGTCCCGCAGGTTCCGACATTCGCCGAGGCGCTGTAAGTCGCGGATGGGGCGCTGGCCGATGTCACCTTCACCTTATAGACCCCGACGGTTGCACCCGTCAGACCGGAGGTGTTCATTTTGGCTGATCCGTTTGAGTCCGTGATTGCCGATCTGACGGCCCACAAGGAGCCCGGACTCAGACATTGGCTCCCGCAATAAACCTCCGTCGTCACCGTCGCTCCACTGACGGCCCGCCCCGCCTGGTCGACGACCTTCGCCACCCACTCGACGACCGTGCCGGTCAGAAGCGAAAGCCTGAAGTCGGAGACATGGATCGCTGTCGTTGGCGCCGGAGCCGGGGTCGGGGGACTGGCACTTGGCGGCGGGCTCGCCGGCTCATTGATTGTCGTTTGTCTTGTTGAGCCATTATTAGCCAGGTCACGATCCTTCTCAGCCGAATTAACGCTCACGGTGTTAATGACCGTCCCGGGGCTCATTGCTTTCAAGCTCAGGGTTTGATCTCTGATCAGCCTCACATTCATCTGGCCGGGTTCGAGATTTCCCACATCCCACCGTAGAATGGTCTGCGTGCCTCCATAGGGGCCCGGCCCCCAGCCGGCCTGGGTCGGTGGATCTTGCCGCATCTCGGAGGGGGGATAGGCTAAAACATAGGCACCCGTGGCGCGATTCGGTCCATTATTCCAGACGCTCATCTTGTAGGTGACGACCCCTCCGACCGTCACGGGATCCGGCGAAACGATCAGTGAGATCGCTAGATCCGCCGAAGGCGTGACCTTGGTGTCGACCGAGGCGGTGTTGTTGTTTGGATTGGGATCGGGAAAAGTGGTGGAAATGACGACGCTGTTTGTAAACCATGTCTTATTATAGAGAGAGACCGTAAGCCGCAGCGTCGCCTCTGCGCCGCTATTCAAGGTCCCTATATTCCAATTCCATCGGCCCGTGGCCACATTCTTGACGTAGCCTTGGCTGGCCTCCACCCTCTCTTGCTTGACGTCAACGGCCTGAAGGGCAACTCCGGAGTGATCGAATAAGGTATCGGCGAGTGAGAGGCTTTTGACCGGCGCCGAGCCGTTGTTCTTGACTTTGATGGTGTAGGTCACCGGATTTCCCGCCAGGATCTCGAAGGCCGACGCGCTCTGAGTGACCTCCAGATCCGCCTGGTTCCGCATCACGGTCTTCGTCAGGGCCGCTTGGATGAGCGCGTACGCATGCAAACCTTGTTGGACGATCTCATTGGGACCCAGGAGCCGGCAACACGAGGTGACCCTGGCCCTGTTTTCGATGGGAAAAGAATCTTCTATGGGTACGGGGGGTATGGGCAAAACAGCACGGTTGTCCAATTCAGGAGGAGGAGTTTGAAAGGAGGGAGTCACACTCTCTATCCTCTGAAGTTTAGGTTCTATTGTTTCGCGGGTTTCAAAATCCTTTGGATACGTGGCCTGATACTTGGCGGCCTCGGCCTTCAGTCTCGCCTGGGCCTGGGCATAATCCGTTGTCGTACTCTTGGTCCGAAGCTGCGACTCCTCGTTGATCGTCACATCGATGTTCAGGATCGCCTTCTCCTTGGGGGCCAGCATCCCGACGTTCCAGCTCAGCATCGAATCCTTCTGCACCCACGGGACATCGGTTCCGTGGGTGACGGGGGTGGAGTTGTTGGCCGCATCGACCCTGACCTCGGACAGCGCATTGACCCTGACCTGCGTCGGCAGGACGTCCACCACGGTCACGCCCTGCGCCGGGAAATCGCTCTGATTGACCACCTCGACGTAGTACGTGAAGGAGTCTCCCGTCGTCAGAGGCCGGGGCGGAGCCGGAAGACTGACGGCGCCCGTCGGCGAGCGGACCAACGTCTCCCGTTCGGTCGGGATCGGTCCCGGGGTTTCCGTCGAGTCGCGGATCGCGATGGCTAGGAGGGCCATGGGCGGGTCGACGGGATAGTTCGGCGGGCAGACGTCACCGACGCCATCTCCATCCGCATCGGCTTGGTCAGGATTCGAAACGCCCGGGCAGTTGTCATTCCGGTTGGGGATGTGGTCATCGTCAAAGTCGAGTGATTGAGCGAAACTTTTTACCTCCTGCTCGTCGAGTTCTCTAGGGAGTTTGCTGACTTGATCCGCTATGCCGGACGGAGAAGCAAATTCCCAACTCTCCGAATCCCCTTTCCCATAATCGAGATTCAACCAATCATTGTAGGCTAGGAGAAGAGGCCCTCCTCCATCGTTGACGCCGACGATCTTTCCAGAACAGTCGCGCTTGGGCCATGCGTTTATATTTGATCGGAACTGCTTCAATTCTCCCGTCTCGCCGTCAACATTCCAATCGATCTGCAACTTGCCGGATTTTTTTATCATCGCAAAATCAGGAGTTCCGTCCTCTCTTTCAAAACTGAAAATCATGCTCCAATCTTTGGGAATCTCAAAAAGAACGGTTTCATCCAGCGAGTCTTCATCAACGCCCGTCAGCGGCTCCGAGGAATAGGTCAGCGGGCGGTTCGGAAGAAAGTCGGAGTACAGATACGCATAGTTCATCAGGCTAAAATAGTTCGGCTTGAAATTGATCTCGTCTCGTCCTCCGTGATCGAGGTTCAACGTATGCCCCAATTCGTGCATGAAAGTATCCGCTTCTTCCTGCCTTCTGATGACCTGATTGCGCTCCTCCCAGAGCCCCTCGGTGACGAGAAGGTCATTCCCTCCTATTTCTGCTATTCCGCTATCGCACGTCTTGTCGCCATCGCAGTCCTCGCTAATCCCTTCTGCGAAGGCATTGGCAAAAAGCGCGTAACGAAAGACTTCCGCTCTGGCTTTATCGATCCAATAGCAATTTGAATCCTGCCGTACCGTCATACTTCCAAAATGCCCGTCTGTAACTCTCACCCCGCAAACGTTTTTTTGATAGCCCCACTTTAAATCCCAGAAATCAAAATCGACACCTGCCGGGCGGTCGGAAAAATAGATTTCCGCGATGTCCGGAACCGCCTCGTCCAGATACTCCGCCGGCTTTGCGCCGTCAGGGCTCAAAAGAAGCTTGACGCCTTTCACCTGATCGGGATTGGGCACAGGGGCATTTCTGAATGCCCGGATCACATCCTCTAGTGAACCTTCGGGCGGCTTGTTCTTTGACATGTAATCCACCTCCACAAAGAGATCCTTGTGGAACGGATTCACGCCGTAAGGCCGAAGATCGAGGTCCGTCGTCCCGTCTCCGTTGATATCGATCGGCAGGATCTCCCAGCAATCGGGGATGGCGTCGCCGTCCGAGTCTTGGTCCTTGGGAACGGGGCAGCCGGTCGCCGCCACGGCCACCGCCGTCTGGACAACCGTGGGGGCGACACTCAAGATCTGCTGGGCCCTTTTCACGATCCCCGTGGCCCAACCCCAGGCGGAAATCCCCCCGCCCAGTTTCGCCGCAAACGCCGCGGCCCCAGCCAGCGAAAACAGGAGGGCACAAAGGCAGAAAAGAAGCTTGGCCGGGCGGCATCTCCCCAAGGGCGGTTGATCCATTTTGAGATGAAATCTGCAACTCTCATGCCGATAGAAATTCGCAACGACTCCGGCGGATGTAAGGTAATCAGTTGATTTAACTCAAATTTATTGAAACTATGCGTTGGATCCGTGTTGTCGGGAACCCCGATCTACTTATCAAAAGGATAATCCTTATCATTATGATAAGAATTGAAATTCACCCCTCACGGAATAGGATGCCGCGGTGACCCAGCTTACGATCCCGAAGATCCAGAAAATGAAGGCCTCCGGCGAGAAGATCGCCATGGTCACCTGCTACGACGCCTCGTTCGCGAGACTCGTGGACGAGGCGGTCGACGTCGTCCTGATTGGCGATTCGCTCGGGATGGTCATCCAAGGCCACGACTCGACCCTCCCCGTCACCGTGGACGACATGATCTACCACTCGGCCGCGGTCGCGCGGGGGCTGACGCATCCGCTGCTCGTTACCGACATGCCCTTCATGAGCTACCAGGCCGAGTTCGGCTCGGCGCTGAAGGCCGCGGGGCAGATCCTCAAGAAGGGCAAGGCGCAATCGGTGAAGGTGGAAGGCGGCGAGGAGGTGACCGAGCTCGTCTACCGGATGAGCCGCGTCGGCATCCCGGTCATGGGCCACATCGGTCTCGAGCCTCAAAAGATCCACCGCTACGGCGGCTTCAAGATCCAGGGCAAGGGCGCGGAGGAGGAGAAGCATCTCTTGAAGCAGGCCAAGGCCCTCCAAGAGGCCGGCGTCTGGTCGATCGTCCTGGAAGGGATTCCGATGGAGCTCGCGGAGAAGATCACGGCGGCGCTCAAGGTCCCGACGATCGGCATCGCCTCAGGACCTCATTGCGACGGCCAGGTCCTCGTCCTTTACGACCTGCTCGGGATGAACCCCGATTTCAACCCGCGGTTCCTCAAAAAATACGCCGATCTCGGCAAGACCGTCCCCAAGGCCGTGCGGACCTACGTGAACGAGGTGAAGAAGGGCCTTTTTCCGGACGAAGGACACAGCTTCAAGAGGCAGGAAGCGGCTTCACGAAAGAAAGCGACTTGAGTTTTCGGACAAGTTTGGCGTCCGCCGTCACAAAATCCGCCCCCAAAGCCTCGGCCAGGGCCACGAAGCTCGCATCATAGGCGGTCAAACCAAAGCGTTTGGCCAATTCGACCGCACGGCGGAAAGCCTTTTGCGGCAAAAGAAAGACCTGCAAGGGCAAGGCGTAAAGTCGGTCGACAAAATCTCGCGCTTCTTCCGAGGTCACGAAATCCTTCATCGAGAGGTAGTTGGCGAATTCATAATAAAGGAGATCCGGGGCCCCGATCGCTTCACTCTTTAAGAGAGACCTCGCCTGCGATGAGTCCGCCTCGCCGAAGAACCACTTAATGGCGACCGACGTGTCTACGACGACCATCGGGCGTCCCTCATCTTCCGGACGTCCTCGGCGGCGTCACCCTTGGCCAATCGTCTCGCCTTCGAAGGATTGGCTTTCTTCCAGGCGTCCACCTCCGCCAGAACCTCACCGACCGTCCTCAGACGTTCTTTATCCAAGCACTGCTTTTCGTGCTCCTTCACCGGAATCAGGACGGCCAGTGCGAGATGACCCCGCATGATCGTCACATGCTCGCCTTTTTTGACGACCCGGTCCAGAATGCTCCCGAATTTCTTACGCATCTCCAAGGCGGTCACTGCGGATTCCATGGCATCACCTCCTGCATATCATATAGACTATTATAGTGACTCTATCAATATCTTTCTTGGACCGGCAAAGAAACCGTTGCTTCGGGGGCCGGATTGTTTTTCACTGCGAAAACATGATGATCCTGCGCACAGCCAGGGACATGGCGGCCTTCTCGGAAACGGCCCGCCTGGCCGGCCGGAAGATCGCCTTCGTCCCCACGATGGGCGCCCTGCACGAGGGCCACCGCGCCCTCTTCCGCGAGGCGCGTCGGCATGGGGACGTCGTTGTCGTCAGCATCTACGTCAATCCCCGCCAGTTCAACGACCCCGAGGATTTCCGCAAGTACGCTCGGAATCTGGAGGGCGATCTCAAACAATGCGAGGCGGAGGGCGTGGACGCCGTCTTCGCACCGGCCGATGCCGAGATCTACCCGGCCGAGGACGACTCGGCGGAGGTCCCGGTTCCAGAAGTCGCGATGCGTCTGGAAGGGGCCTCGCGCCCCGGGCACTTCGACGGCGTCGTCGCCGTCGTCTCCCGTCTCTTGCGAATCGTCAAACCCCAAGCCGCCGTCTTCGGGATGAAGGACTACCAGCAGGTCCGCGTGATCGAGGAGATGGTGGAGGAGCAGAAAATGGGCGTGGAGATCGTCCGCCATCCGACGGTCCACGAAAAGGGTGGGCTCGCGATGAGCTCGAGGAACGCCCGCCTCTCGCCCGAAGGACGGAAGAAGGCCCTGGCCCTCTCTCGTTCATTGGAAAAAGCCTCTTCCCTCTTTTCGGCCGGAGAGAGAACCGCAAAAAAGTTACGGGACGCCGTCCTTAAAGAGGTCTCACGTGATCCTCAGATAAAAGTGGACTACGTTGCGGTCGTCGATGCCGAGACGCTGGAAGATCTTTTGATCCTCGACCGTCCGTCCCTCGTCGCGGTCGCCGCAATCGTGGAAGGAGTCAGGCTCATCGATAATTGCCTCTTAGAATGAATCTCTCTGTCCCTCTTCCCCATAGAAATAATCGCGAATCGCCATGGTCCGATACGTATCGCGGCCAGGATTCTCTCTGAAGACGAGCCTCGCGCAGAGCCGATTCGGAAAATCCGGCGGCGTTTGAGGGTCTTTTTGAACGCACATCTTGACCCAGCCTTCGACCAGGGCGGACACCGCGGAATGGTCCTCCGGAACATCAATCAAGGTCGCCTCAAGAGGATTATGAAGTCGCCCCTCTAACGGCCCAATTTTTAACTTGGCCATCAAGTTGCTCAGGAAGGGGGTGTCTTGTAGATCATTGAGACGAAGCTCCTTCTGAAGCCTCCAAAAATAAATGGTCGGCTCCGAGGCTTCGTATTCGGGGTAGCGGGAAACGGGCTGAGGTAGGGTGACCCGGCGGCGGACCGCCCGAATCTCGCGAACCTCGGGCGGGCGAATGTAGTGGGAGGGCATGGCTCCCCGACAGGGGGTCCATGAGACCGGTTCCTCCCGGAACGCTTCCGGATAAATGGTACGCGCCAAGAAATAGACATGGGGATTCCCAAGCTGCGGTTCCTCCGGAAAGCCGTCCCAGCGCTTGAGAAAATCAAGGACCAAGCTCCTTCTGTCGGAGGGCCAAGTGTTCCAGAGGGGGACCTCGCTCCGAGACGGCAAATCCGGCCTGCCGAAGTGGCGCTTCCTCAGCCTGGCCAGGATGTCCTTGATGAAATAGCGGAAGAACTTGGGGACGGCGTCGTTCTGAAGATGAGAGGGGACCTTGGCCATGCTGTGGGCTTGGAACCATCCCCGATAGACGGCGTATTGATGTTGAAAGGAATGATTCGGGTCTTGAATCGCGTCGATGAAAACGCCGACGTCTCCGGAGGATTGCAGCTGCATCTTTCTGACAAGGTCGGCCGCGTCATTGCGTTCGAAAAGGCGCTCGTCCTTCCAGATATTTGGGTACCGTTGATAGACCTCGATGACCGCCTCGGGCGTGTTGGCAGAGCCGAGCCACGCAGGCGGCCCGGATGAGACGGCGGTCATCATGGCCGCCCTACCCGAGGACACGGCGTTCAAGAACGAGGGGGTGAGAAAAGAGACGGTCATTTCGAGGGGCCTCCTTGCATGACACCCAACCCGCGAACGAGATCCTCAACGAATTCCCGAGTTGCCAGGATTTCTTCCTCCCCTCCGTGGTGATGGATCTGACGCTCGATCTCTTGTGCGATCTTCCGAACAAAATCGACGAATGGCTCTGGAAACGGCGGACCGGCGTTTGTCCTCACGAAGTGGACGCTCAAATCGGCGGATCGGTGGGCACCCGCGTCGGTCGGACTGTAGAATAATTCAAAGGCGGGCTCGTAGGTCGCACTGAAGAGGCGATCCGCGCGGATCGGCCGGGCCGAAGCCAAGGAGAACCGTCGGCGGACATCCACGTCTCTAAAGAATGACCAGTCGCCCGCTGGAATCGGATGGCGGAATGGTCTGTCTATGGTGCTTCGATCCACGTCCTCAAGGATCAGACCATCCATTAAAAGGGTCGCCTGGTCGCGCCCCGCGATGAGACGGTCGACGAGCCAGTGGCAAAAGACGATAGCCGCTCCCCCAAAGAGGTGGAGCGCTATATCGTCAAAGGCCTTTTGTCTCAATCGAAAGCTGAGGCCCTGAAAGTCGCTATCCCGCTGAAGGCCGACGGTCGTCTCCTGGCTCACCTGAAAATCCGCGACTCCGTAGGTCACGCCGACGCGGACCGCCTCGCGGATTCGGGACACCCTCACCTCCTTGACCTGCCTCTCTCCTCCACTCTGAAGCACGGCGAAGGACGAAAATCCGTCCGGGTTGCGCCAGGCGTCCGATACGATCCACTGAAGCCTCCGGTCTTCCGGGGCCTTGCCGACCGCCCTCGGGAGTCCGCTGATCGTCCTCTTGTAATTTTGGAGGCCCCTGAACTCTTCGCCCTCGCGCCCCGCCCACTTCCACAGCCGCCGGATCAAAGAACCCTTGGCAACCGGAGCCGGCCTTCGCTCGGCCCTCATCTTTTCCGCCTCCTCCTGCATCGCGCCTGCGATTTTCAAAAACTGGTCGCCGTGAGGCACAAGGGAGCCGATCAAGGGGTGCGTCCTGGATGCGGCCGAGAAAGGAACAAGGGGCCCGAGTCCCGGGGCCTGAAGCCCCAACTGAAAGGCGCTGAGAAGGGAGGGTGTTAAAGAGGAAGATGCCGTCATTTTCCGCCCCCCTCTTTGATCTCCGAATTCACCAGATTCAGAAGCTCCGTCGAGAGGGTCACAAGCTCTTTCGGCTCATAGCCATTGGCCCTCAGTTGGCGATAAAGGGTCTTGGCGAGGAGTCTCAGGGCCTTGTCCTTGGTCGAAATCTCGGACGCCATCGTCAGGCTGGAGCCCCATTCGATTCTCCAATCGCCGAAATCTGGATCGATGGGCTCCGTCTTCGAATGATAGGGGTGGGGATGGTCCCACATTATCTCCTCCAGCCTCTCGCGCACGAGCCCCGGGGAGATTCGTTCCGGGTAGGCGATCCCATATCCTGTCACCAGCTGCTCAAGAACCTTGGCGTAGAAAGGAGGCGGCAAGATATTGCCGCAGGCTCTCTCCAGCCTGTTTTCGAAGTCCGGCGCGTTGGACCGATTGAGGCAAAATACGGCCGCCTCATAGGCCAGATTCCTGGCATAGGCCAGAGACATAGGGATGAAGACGCTGGCGCCTAGGGGAAAGGAAACGATCATGAGGAACCTCCTTTACGGACGTTCCTCGAGGGAATGACGCGTGGGCTCACCGTTATCATCGTCGGTGCACGGAAAAAGTTGTGTGGGGGGAAAAAAAGGAGGGCGGGGCGTCCCCCGCCCTCCCTGAGCCCACGAGACGATCACTCGCCCCGAGGATTGGTTTGTACCCTAAGGAATAGCAATCGTGATGCCAGCGATGCTGAGATCTAACTTATTGAAATAATTAGAGCAGAAATGGCTTTTATGGGCCCATAATAGGAACCAAGGTCATAAAGTGTGTCCCTTGCCTGAGGGTCTTAATGCCGATTGTCTTTCCATCGCACCTAAGATAAAAAGTCTCCCAACGTGAGAGCGCTGCGAGCCCCTTTTATCCTGCCCATTTCCCAGAAACCGATCCCGGACGGCGTCGTGGTCATTGAAGACGGCCGGATCGTGGATGTCGGTCCCGCCGCCAAGCTGCTGTCCGAATACCCCTCGGCCGAGCGCGAGGACTATTCTCACGCGGTCTTGATGCCCGGACTCGTCAACGCCCACACGCACCTGGACCTCATGAATTTCGACGGAAAAACCGCTTCCGGCGAGTCTCTCGAATTCTTCGACTGGCTCACCTTGGGCTGGAACCACCGGCGGTCGCTCACGCCCGCCGGGCGCCGCCAGTGCTTCGACGACGGCATCCGACAGCTCCTCCGCTCCGGGACGACGTGCGTGGGCGACGCGGGCCAGTAC
>DATIGE010000070.1 GCA_035454885.1 bacterium | reverse complement strand
GGCGACTACAAGTACGGTTTCGAGACGAAGGTCGACGTCGACACCGTCCCTCCGGGCCTGAACGAGGACGTCATCCGCCTCATTTCCTCCAAGAAGGGCGAGCCGGAATGGCTCCTCGATTGGCGCCTCAAGGCCTACCGCCACTGGAAGACCATGAAGGAGCCGACCTGGCAGAACGTCCACTATCCGCCGATCGACTACGACGCCATCGTCTACTACTCGGCACCCAAAACGAAAAAGGACGGTCCGAAGTCCCTGGACGAGGTCGACCCGGAGGTCTTGGAGACGTTCAAGAAACTCGGGATCTCGCTCGCGGAGCAGGAGAGGCTCTCCGGCGTCGCGGTCGACGCGGTCTTCGACAGCGTCTCCGTCGCCACGACTTTCAAGGAGAAACTCTCGGAGCTGGGGATCATCTTCTGTTCCTTCTCCGAGGCGGTGAAAGAGCATCCGGATCTGGTGAAGAAGTACCTGGGCACGGTCGTCCCGTCCGCGGACAACTTTTTCGCGGCCCTCAACTCCGCCGTCTTCAGCGACGGGTCGTTCTGCTACATCCCCAAGGGCGTGCGTTGCCCGATGGAGCTTTCCACCTACTTCCGGATCAACGCCTCCAATACCGGCCAGTTCGAGCGCACGCTGATCGTCGCGGACGAGGGCTCCGCCGTGAGCTACCTCGAAGGCTGCACGGCGCCCATGCGCGACGAGAACCAGCTCCACGCGGCCGTGGTCGAGCTGGTCGCCCTGGACAACGCCCAGATCAAATACTCGACGGTCCAGAACTGGTACCCCGGCGACAAGAACGGGAAGGGCGGCATCTACAATTTCGTGACCAAGCGCGGGAAATGCGCCGGCAGGAATTCGAAGATCTCGTGGACGCAGGTCGAGACCGGCTCCGCCATCACCTGGAAGTATCCCGGCTGCATCCTGCTCGGCGACGGCTCCGTCGGCGAGTTCTATTCGGTGGCCGTCGCGAACAACTACCAGCAGGCGGACACCGGTACGAAGATGATTCACATCGGCAGGAACACGCGCTCGACGATCGTCTCCAAAGGCATCTCCGCCGGCCACGGCCAGAACACCTACCGGGGGTTGGTCAAGATCCAGAAGGGGGCGGAAAACGCGCGCAATTATTCGCAGTGCGACTCCCTCCTCATGGGCGACCTGTGCGGGGCCCACACGTTCCCGTACATCGAGGTCAAGAACAGCACGGCGCAGCTGGAGCACGAGGCCTCGACCTCCAAGATCGGCGAGGACCAGCTCTTTTACTGCAAGCAACGCGGGATCTCGGCGGAGGACGCCGTCTCGATGATCGTCAACGGGTTCTGCAAGCAGGTCTTGAAGGAATTGCCGATGGAATTCGCGGTGGAAGCGCAAAAATTGCTCGGCGTCAGTTTGGAAGGGAGCGTTGGATGATATGACGATGCTCGAAATTAAAAATCTTCATGCGAACGTCGCGGGCCAAGAAATCCTCCGCGGCATCAGCCTCAAGGTCAACCCGGGCGAGGTCCACGCCATCATGGGCCCGAACGGTTCCGGCAAGAGCACGCTCGCGCAGGTCTTGGCCGGGCGCGAGAATTACGAAGTCACGAAGGGTCAGGTCCTCTATCAAGGCAAGGACCTCCTCGCCATGACCCCCGAGGACCGCGCGCGCGAAGGCGTCTTTCTGGGCTTCCAGTATCCGATCGAGATCCCGGGCGTCGGCAACGTCTATTTCCTGAAAGCGGCCCTGAACGCCCAGCGCAAGCACCGTGGCCTGGAGGAGGTCGACGCCATGGAGTTCCTCGCGCTCGTGAAGGAAAAGATGAA
Organism: bacterium; assembly: GCA_035454885.1. Taxonomy (NCBI): domain Bacteria; species bacterium. The sequence continues at coordinate 4,088 of DATIGE010000070.1, read as the reverse complement.
ATTCCTGGAGATCGAGGAGGGATTGCTCTCCCGGTCTGTGAACGAGGGCTTCTCCGGGGGGGAAAAGAAGCGGAACGAGATCCTCCAAATGGCGGTTTTGGACCCCAAGCTCGCGATCCTGGACGAGATCGACTCGGGGCTCGACATCGACGCCCTGAAGGTCGTCGCCAAGGGCGTCAACGCCCTGCGGAGCCGCGACCGGGGGGTCGTGCTCGTGACCCATTACCAGCGTCTCTTGGACTACATTGTCCCGGATTTCGTGCACGTCCTCCAGGACGGCAGGATCGTCAAGTCCGGCGACAAGTCCCTGGCCCTCGATCTGGAGAAAAAAGGCTACGGATGGTTGGAGTCCGCACCCGGCGGGGCGAGCGCATGAACATGAAGGAGCAATTTCTCAGGCAGTTCGAAGACCGGAAAGACGGGCCGTCGTGGCTGGCGCCGATGCGCCGTGGCGCCATCGACCGTTTTGCCGCCCTGGGGCTGCCGACGACGGAGAGCGAGGAATGGCGTTACACGAGCCTGGCGGGGTTCCAGGACGTCCCGTTTGCGCCGGCGGCCCGAGACGACCACGGCGGACGGATCGAAAGCGATTTTTTGGAACGGAGCGCCTTCTGCCCGCGCGACGCGGTCCGCCTCGTGTTCGTCAACGGTCACTACTCGCCGCGGCTGTCGGCCGTCGAAGGTCTCGCGTCCGGTGTGGTCGCCGGAAGTCTCGCCTCCGTGTTGAAGAACCGTCCCGACCTGGTGGCCGGGGTCCTTGGAACGGCCGCGGAGTTCGGAGACCGCGCCTTCGTGGCCCTGAACACGGCGTTCTTGAACGACGGGGCCGTCATTTATATTCCCAAGGGCGTCGTCGTCACGAAGCCGATCCACGTCTGTTACGTGTCTTGGACGACGGACGACCGGCCGGGCGTCTCGCACCCGCGCAATCTCGTGATCGCGGAGGAAGGCTCGCAGGCGACCGTGGTCGAGATCTACGTCGGCGGCGGAAACTCCCCCTATTTCACGAATGCCGTCACTGAGATCGTCGCCGGCCGGGGCGCGATCGTCGACCACTACAAGCTTCAACAGGAGAACGGGAACGCCTGTCACCTGCGTTCCCTGGACGTCCGTCAGGACGCCGACAGCCGCGTCTCGACGCTCTCGGTCTCCCTGGGCGCGGGGCTTTCGCGCAATGAGGACCGGACGGTGCTGGACGCCGAGGGCGCCGAATGCGCGCTGAACGGCCTCTACATGGTGACGGGCCGCCAGCATGCGGATAACCAGACGTCGATCGATCACGCGAAGCCCCACGGGACGTCGAGCGAGCTCTACAAGGGGATTCTCGCCGGACAATCGACCGGCGTCTTCAACGGAAAGATCGTCGTTCGCCCGGGCGCCCAGAAGACGGTGGCGCGCCAGACCAACAAGAACCTGCTTCTTTCGAACGAAGCGCTGGTCAACACCAAGCCCTTGCTGGAGATCTTCGCCAACGACGTCAAGTGCAACCACGGCGCGACGATCGGACGCCTGGACGATTCCCAGGTCTTCTACCTCCGCTCGCGCGGGTTGGGGGAGGCCCACGCGCGGAGCCTCCTGACCTACGCCTTCGCGAGCGATCTCGTCGGGCGGGTCCGCGTGCCCTCCCTGCAGCAGGGCTTGGAAAAATGGATCTTCCGTCGCCTCTTGGCCGGGGAGATTCCCTCGGGAGTGTCGGGGGGGGTGTCGGGAACATGAACTTCGCCGACGATTTTCCCATCTTGAGCCAGACGGTGCGCGGCAGGCGGCTCGTCTACCTGGACAACGCGGCGACGAGCCAGAAGCCCCGGGCCGTCATCGACGCGATCCGGGACTATTACGAGCGCGACAACGCGAACATCCACCGCGGCGTGCACCTCCTGAGCGAGCGGGCGACCGAGCTGTACGAGGCGGCCCGAGGCAAGGTGAGGTCCTTCCTCAACGCGCGGGAAGACGCCGAGATCGTTTTCGTCCGCGGGGCGACGGAGGCGATCAATCTGGTGGCGCAGAGCTTCGGCCGGGCGAACGTGAAGGCGGGCGACGAGGTCGTCCTTTCGGCGATCGAGCACCACTCCAATATCGTCCCTTGGCAGATGCTGTGTGGCGAGAGGGGGGCGAAACTCCGCGTGATCCCGATGACGGACGCGGGGGAGCTGATCTTGGAGGAATACGAAAGCCTCCTGAACGCCCGCACGAAGATCGTCGCGCTCACGCACGTCTCGAACGCCCTCGGCACGGTCAATCCCGTGAAGGCCATGATCGAAAAGGCGCACGCGAAAGGGATCCCCGTCCTCGTGGACGGCGCCCAGGCGGTGCCCCACAGGCCGGTGGACGTGCAGGCGCTGGACTGCGACTTCTACGTCTTCTCCGGCCACAAGATGTGCGCACCGACGGGCATCGGCGCCCTTTACGGCAAGCGCGCGCATCTGGAAAAAATGCCCCCCTATCAGGGCGGGGGCGACATGATCCGCATGGTCACCTTCGAGAAGACGCTCTACAACGATATCCCGTTCAAGTTCGAGGCGGGTACCCCCAACATCGAAGGAGCGGTGGGTCTCGGCGCGGCGATCGACTACCTTTCGGGAATCGGAATGCCCCGGATCGCGGCGCGCGAGAACGAGCTGTTGGACTACGCGACGACCGCCCTCTCAAGGGTGAAGGATCTGAGGATCATCGGCACGGCCAAGGAGAAGGCCGGCGTCGTGTCCTTCCTGCTCGGCGACATCCATCCGCACGACATCGGGACGATCTTGGACCAGGAGGGGATCGCCATCCGCACGGGGCATCACTGTGCGATGCCGGTGATGGAGAGGCTGGGCATCTCCGCCACGGCTCGGGCGTCCTTGGCTTTCTACAATACGAAGGAAGACATCGACGCCTTGGTCTCGGGATTGGAAAAGGTGAGGGCGATCTTCAAATGAATTCGGAATTGAGCCAGCTTTACCAGGACGTCATCCTCGATCACAACAAGCAGCCGAGGAATTTCCACGTTCTCCAGGACGCCGATCATCACGCGGAGGGCTTCAACCCCCTCTGCGGCGACCGCTGCACCGTCTATCTCAAGATGGACGGCGGCAAGATCGCCGACGTGAGTTTCGTGGGCTCCGGATGCGCCATATCGAAGGCGTCGAGTTCGATCATGACGACGGCGGTGAAGGGGAAGACGGAAGCCGAAATTGACGGGCTGTTCGACCGGTTTCATTTGATGGTCACCGGAAAGCTGAAACCCGGAGAGGCGGACGGGTTGGGTAAGCTCCAAGTCTTTTCGGGGGTTTCGGAGTTTCCGGCCCGGGTCAAATGCGCCTCGCTCGCCTGGCACACGCTCAAGGCCGCCCTCGAAGGACGGGGAGAGCCCGTTACGACCGAGAAAGGGGATGACAGTGGATCAGGCGCCTGAACAGCCTCCGTTGAAGGACAGGGTCATCAAAGTTCTCAAGTCCTGCTACGACCCGGAGATCCCCGTCGACATCTACGACCTGGGGTTGATCTACGATCTGGCCGTGAGCGAGGAGGGCGACGTCGAGATCAAGATGACGCTGACCTCGCCCGCGTGCCCCGTGGCAGGCTCGCTGCCGCCGGAGGTCGAAAACAAGGTGAGGGCGGTGGACGGCGTGAAGGACGTCAAGGTCGCCGTCGTCTGGGAGCCTCCCTGGAAGATGGACATGATGACGGAGGCCGCGAAACTCAAATTAGGGATGTTATAACGACGTAAGGGCAAGGCGGCGCCTTGCCCCTACAAAAGGAGAACGCATGGAAGATTTGAAAAAGAAAATCGAAGAGATGGTGAAGACGAACAAACTCGTCATCTTCATGAAGGGCACGCCCGAGGCCCCGCGCTGCGGGTTCTCCAATCAGGCGGTCCAGGTCCTGAAGACCTTGAACCAGCCCATCAAGGCCGTGGACGTCCTCGCGGACGATCCTCTGTGGGGGGCGCTCGAGGAGTACACGCAGTGGCCGACCGTGCCCCAGATCTTCATCGACGGCGAGTTCGTCGGGGGCTGCGACATCGTGACCGAGTTGCACGAGCGCGGCGAATTACAGAAATTGGCCTCCAAATAAAAAACGGACGGGCCCGAAGGCCCGCCCGTTCT
>DATIGE010000069.1 GCA_035454885.1 bacterium | reverse complement strand
TGAGGACCTTGCGGTCCGGTGGCGCCCGTCGCTCCATCGGCACCCGCCGGACCTTGCGGTCCAGCAGGGCCAGTTGCTCCTACGGGACCTTGAGGACCGGTTGGTCCCGCAGGTCCTGTCGCACCGGTGTCACCCGTCGCTCCGGTCAATCCGATCGGGCCTTGAGGTCCTGCTTCCCCATTACACGCATACGTCGTTGTGCCGCCCACAACAAAGCTCGCGCCGCCGGTGGGGCAGTTGGTATCTCCGACGGGGAGGGTCGTGGTGACCACCGACTCGCCGTTCGCGCCCGAAACGTCCTCCCACTGGCCGGTGCTGGCATTGAAGAGGATAAGCACACGACGGGTCGTATCGACGGCGAAGGAGGCATCCAGCCCAGACGGGGGCGGCGGATAGGTCGCGCTATTGGCGGTGAAAGGGATCCTGAGGGAGCCGTCAATGATCGTCGTGCTGGTCGACAGGAAATTCTGAATGGCGCTAAAGTTGGCGCCGCCGTTGAACGTCTGTGGATTGCTCCAGATGGCGGGGAAGGCCTGGTCGAGTTTGAGGGTGACGGTTCCGGCGCCGGAATCGAAGACGGCGGTGATGCCGTCGGTCGCGAGGATGTTGCTGAGGTCGGCGTCCTCACCCGGAGGACCTTGGTCCCCCCTCTCGCCTTTTTCACCTTGAGGACCTTGCGGGCCTTGAGGACCCATTGGACCTTCAGGACCCTGCGGTCCTTCCGGACCGGCGGGTCCGGTTGCGCCGATGGGCCCTTGTTCACCTTGCGGCCCTTGTGGACCCTGAATGCCCTGCTCGCCCTGAGGACCCTGTGGCCCTTGCGGACCCGTTTCTCCCTGCGGGCCCTGAGGACCGGTCTCACCGATGGGGCCTTGCTCCCCTTGAGGACCCTGCGTCCCTTCCGAAGGATTCTTCCAATCCAAGACGACGGTGGGCGGCTCTCCGGGGTCTCCCGCGATGATCGCGGAGACCCCCAGAACCTTATTCGCGTCCGCGGGAGGTTCCGTGGGGAGGTCCCAATTGGCGAGGAGGTTGCGGTCGACGTCGAAGATCCCCAAATACTCGAAGACCCCCTTGGCGATCTTGGCGGTCCTGGCCATGCGGGCATGATCGGCCTTCTTGGCGAAGAGGGCCCAGACTCTCGTTCCGATCTCATAAGGAAGGACCTTGTCCGACGTCGGCGTGCGGCAATCGTTCCCCAGGAGGGTTGTCCGAACCTCGATGCGGGACTCCTTGGCGAGGTTGGGTGTGACCGGGTCATCGAAGTGGATGTAGGCGTCGCCGACGTTGAATCGGGTGGGGCACTCATTGACGGTCAGGAGATATTCACCCGTGTCGGGATTGACGAGATCGAATCGGGCGTTCTTGTCCCCGCTGACCGGTTGTCCGTTCAGCTTGAGCGCCTCGATGTGGACCTCGAGGAGCATGTTGCCGGGGATCGCTTCTTGGCCGTCATCGTCTCCGTCGCCGTCATCTCCATGCCCTCGGGCAGCCGGGGAGGCCAGAAGCGCGAAAAGGGTCAGGAGAACGGTGATGAATCCAAAGACGCGAGTCTTGTGAAAATATCCCATGGGCCACCCCCATCATTGAGTTGTGGGTCAGTCGCGGGAGGCGGGCTTGAGGGGAGCTCGCAGGCCGTGCTGGCCAAGGCAGGAAACTTGCTTACATTGTACCCGTGCCAAAGAATGGGTCAATTCGTTTTAAAGCCGTTATCATTATGATAATAATGGCATAAAGCGGCCTGAGCGGTGCCGGATTAACGGAGACTTACGGGATCCACGAAGGGAGGGCGAGTCCGGCGGTTTCTTCGAATCCGCACATGAGGTTCATGTTCTGGACGGCCTGGGAGGCCGCGCCTTTCATGAGATTGTCGATGGCGGCGATGAGGACGATCCGGCCCGTCCGCGGATCAAAGATGCCGCCGATCTCGCAGACGTTGGTGCCCCGCACGTTCTTGGTCTTGGGAAAGACGCCTTCCGGGAGGATGCGGAGGAAGGGTTCATCTTTGGAGAAGGACGAGAGGGCGTTGAGGACGTCCGCGGTCGTCGTCTTCTTGAGCGACTTGGCGTACATGGTCGAGAGGATGCCCCGGTCCATGGGGATCAAGTGCGGCGTGAAGGAGATGACGACGTCCCGTCCCGCCGCCCTTGAGAGCTCCTGTTCGATCTCCGGCGTGTGCCGGTGCCGGCCCACCTTGTAGGCGTGGACGGATTCGTTGACCTCGGAGAAGAGCGATTCCAGGACAACACTCCGGCCCGCGCCCGTGACCCCGGATTTGGCGTCCACGATGATCGAATCCGGGTCGATCGACTTGTTCTTGAGGAACGGCGTCAACGCCAGGATCGTGCCCGTCGGATAGCAGCCGGGATTGGCGGCGAGCTTCGCCTTTTTGATCTCTTCCCGGTGCGTTTCGGGCAGGCCGTAGACGGCGTCCCTCAAGAGAGTGGGGGCCGCGTGGTCCCCGTACCATTCCTTATAGAGGCTTGCCGACTTGAGCCGGAAGTCGGCGGAGAGGTCCACGACTTTGAGCCCGCCCCCGATCCACGCCGCCACGTGCTGGGCGGCCGCATGGTGGGGGAGGCACGAAAAGGCGAGATCGCACGAGGCGACGACCCGGTCGTCCTGGAGATCTTGAAGGACCAGTCCCGTCTTGCCGGAAAAATAGGGAAAAAGGTCGGAAAGCTTTTTCCCCGCGAATTTTTCGGACGTGGCGAGAGAGACTTCGACGCCGGGATGGTCGAGGAGAATCCGAAGGAGCTCCATTCCCGTGTAACCCGTCGCACCCACCACGGCGACTTTGATATTGGGGGAAGATACCGCTCTCCCCCCAAACCCCTCATCTGGTTTCCGAGTCATGGATTGCTCACTCCGGAAGGGGACCTTCCTGCGTTCACTCTTAGCGCTTGCTGTACTGCGAACGCCGACGGGCGCCGCGGCGTCCGTACTTCTTGCGTTCGACGATGCGAGCGTCGCGCGTGAGGAGCCCGGCGATCTTGAGCGGCTTGCGGAAATCGGGGCTGACCTGCAGCAGGGCCTTCGAGATGGCGTACTTCAGCGCGTCCGCCTGTCCGGCCGGTCCGCCCCCGACGATCTTGGCGTCCACGTCGTACTTGCCGACCGTGCCCGTGACGTCAAAGGGCTGGCTCACCACGAACCTCAGGGCCTCGCGGCCAAAGTAGACCGGAAAGTCCTTTTCGTTGACGAGGATCTTGCCGCTGCCCGAGTTCAGGAAAATGCGGGCGATGGCCGTCTTTCTCTTGCCGACGACGAGATTCTTTTTGGGGGCGCGGGCGGTCGCCATAATTAGACCTCAACAGCCTTCGGTTGCTGGGCGGCGTGAGGGTGCTTGTCCGCCGCGTACACCTTGAGCTTTTTTAAGAGATGATCCTGCATCCGGTTCTTGGGCAGCATGCCCTTGACGGCCTTGATAATGAGCTGCGTCGGATCCTTTTGAAGGAGCTTGCCGGCCGGGGTTTCCTTCAGTCCGCCCCGGAAGCCCGAATGCCTGTAGTAGATCTTGTCCGTGAGCTTCTTGCCCGTGAGCCGGATCTTGGCGGCGTTGATGGCGACGACGAAGTCGCCGGCGTCCATGTGCGGGGTATACATGACCTTGGTCTTTCCCCGCAGAATATCCGCGATCTTGGTGGCCGCCCGTCCCAGGATCTTGCCGCTCAAGTCCACGAGGACCCAGCCGCGTTGCGTCGTTTCGGCCTTGGCCAGAGTTGTTTTTTGCACGGGTAGCATATGAGGCGCGGGAAAGTAGTGGACAGGGTAGCGAGGTGTCAATAGATAAATGCCCCCATGCCTTCCGTGATTCGAAAGGAAGTCCGCAAACTTAAGGGCTATCGCCTCTCTTCGCCCCCGCACCGGATCAAGCTCAACCAGAACGAGTCGCCCTGGGACCTTCCTTCGCCCCTCAAGGAGGAAATCCTTGAGAGGCTACGGAGGGCCGCCTGGAACCGCTACCCGACCCCCTTCTGCGACCCCCTCCGCCGGAAGATCGCCGCGAGGGAAGGGTGGGCGCCGGAGGGGGTGATCGTCTCCGGCGGTTCGAACATCCTCATTCAGGCCCTGACGATCGCCGCCTCCGTGGGTGGAAAGATCCTGACCGTGACGCCCAGCTTCTCCCTCTATGAGATCGAAGGGGCCCTTCTCGGCAACCGGGTCGTCGCCGTTCCGTTGCGAAAAGGGGACTTCTCGTTCCCGCGGGATCTTTTCCTCAAGCGTCTCAAGGCCGTCAAACCCCAGGCCGTCTTCCTGGCCAATCCGAACGCCCCGACCGGCAATCTCTTTCCGGAAGAGGATCTCGTAGCCGTCATGGAAAAGGCGCCGGGACTGGTCGTCATCGACGAGGCCTATTACCCGTTTTCGGGCCACACGATGGCGCCGTATCTCAAGAAACACAAAAATCTGGTCATCGTCCGCACGCTCTCCAAGGCCTTTTCGCTGGGCGGGGTGCGCCTCGGTTACCTCTTG
>DATIGE010000068.1 GCA_035454885.1 bacterium | reverse complement strand
AAGATCGTGGCGATTGATCTGGCCACCGACGCCGTCGCCGACTCCGTCGTTCTGTCCTGCCGCGATCCCGTCGCGATGGCGTATTCGAACGAGACAGCCCTCCTCTACGTGGCCTGCGCCGATTATTTCAATTTGGGCACGTCCTACGGCGGTGTCGAGGTCGTGGACCCCGAGGGTCTGACGAGCCTGGGAGTATTCGTCACCGACAACGACCTGGGCGGTGCGCCGGGCGACATCGAGGTGCACGGAGGCCGGGGCTTCGTGACGGTGGGGACCGAGAACGACGGCAAGACCGTGTATTCGACCAGCGTGGTTTCGTTCAATTTGGACTTCGCCGGCCCCCGGGACATCCAAACGTTGTACGAAGGCGCGGCCTATATCCAGGAAATCGCCGTCGACGCCAACGGCCGTCTCCTGGTGGGAGACCGCGACCCCACGGTGAACGGGATTCTCTTTTTGGACCCCGCGACCGGGGACGTCGTCGACGGGCCGATCAACACCGGGCCGATGCCGTCCTCGATCGCCTTCATTGAGAGGTCGCCGTGAAGAGGTTTTGTCTTTCCATCGCCGTTGCCTTTGCCGTCGCCGGTTGTAACGCGGGGGAATTTCCCGCGAGAAGGGTTGTCCAGTACAGCACCTCGCCCGGTTTCCAACCGGTGTCGCCGGAGGAGCCGAACCCGTCCGAATCTCCGGAACCCCCTGTCGATGAGGGGGTGGACGGCGAGCCGGCGATACCTCCCGAGGAGCCGCCGTCCGATGGACCCTCGGACGGCGAGACGCCCCCGGACCCGCGTCCGGAGGATGGCCCGGTCGAAGCCCCGCTGCCGGCGGGCGCCGATCCCTTCGCGGACCGGGTCGTTTCCTTCCACATCGGCGACGGCGGCGGGTTCAATGAGGAGGACCTGCCGGGCATCGTGCTCGGAGCGCCGCGCGGGGGAGGGCTCTTTCAGGGCTCTTTCCACGTCCTCTCCTTGGGCCTCGGCGGCGAGATCGTCCTCGAGATGACGGACTTTCTCATTTTCGACGGGGACGGGCCGGACTTCACGGTCTTCGAAAACGCCTTTCTGGTCAGCGGAAGCTCGGGCGTGACCTTCGCCGAGCCGGGGATCGTCGGCGTCTCCGAGGACGGCGTGAACTTCGTCGAGTTTGCCTGCGACGCGTCCGCCGCGCCCTATGCGGGATGCGCGGGCGTGACGCCCGTCCTGGCCAACGCCGACTTGAACGACGTCGATCCCACCGACCCCGCGGTTTCGGGGGGAGATGCGTTCGACCTGAACGACGTGGGTCTGATGCGCGCGCGCTTCGTGCGCATCCGGGACAGCGGCCTGGGCCTCGGGCCGATCGGGCCGGGGACGCGGGGATTCGATTTGGACGCGGTGGCGGTCATTCACGGAACCTTACCGAAATAGAAAAAAGCGAGGAGACATCATGAACTTCATCAACGGTCTGTTCGGCATCAACAACGCCTTGGCCGTTTCTCAGGCGGCGCGGGGTTTGCAAGGGCAGGACATCAGCCGGCGCGGGTTTCTCGCCGGCTTGGGAGGATTGGTCGCCGCGACGGTCGTCGGTTGCGGCGAAAACGCCAATCCCGCGGCCCGGCCGGACGGCGGAACGGGCGGGACCGACGGCGGCCTGGACACGGGCGTTCCGACGGATTTCGGCGTCGAGTCGGGCTTCGCGGCCCTGCCGTCCCACTACCCGTCCTCCCTGCGTGATGACGCGGAACGCCTCCTCGGCGTGGGGACCGCGGGGGGCGGCATGGCCGGCGACCGGAGCCATTTGTTCAGCCTCGATCCGGCGTCGTCATTGCGGCCCATTCCCTCGTCTGCCTTCCTGGAATTGCCGGAAGAGCCCTCGCGTTTCTTGAACCACCTAACCAAGAGGCCCTCGGGCGCCAAGGCGGTCCTCACGGCGAACGACGGTTTTTATGAATTGTCGGTGGGAACCGCCCCCAGCCAGCGGTTCATCGCCTTCCCCTCCGGCAACAACTTTGGGGGCGGGGCGGTTTACGCGGGAGACAAGCTCTTCGTGGCGGCGGCGAACGGGACGGTGAACGCTGACTTCACGGTCACGTTCGGAACCGGCCGGATCCTGGTTTATCCGCTCAGCGCCTCCGGCGTCGCGCAGGAAGGGAGCGTGCGCACGATCGACGTGACGGGCAAGAACCCGACGGGACTCGCCTTGAGGGGCGCCTCCACGCTGGTTGTCCTGAACAGCGGACCTTCCCAGGGAGGAACCGCCGAGTCGTCCTTGAACCTGATCGACGTCAACTCGGAGGCGATCGTGCGGACGATCCCGCTCGGGGCCTTCCGGGCCCAGCTCTCGGGCGGACTTGCGATCACGGCGGACGGAAGGACGGCGGTCATCGGCAGCTCCAACGGCGCCGGCGTCCTTTTCGTCGACCTCGAATCGGGAGCAATCGTCTCCCGGAGCGTCGCGGGGAGCCAGTTCCATTCGAGCGTGAACGTGGAAGACGGCCTGGGGCTGGCGTCGGTCACGGACTTCAACGCGGGATCGGTGACCTTCTTCAACCTGGCCACGCGCGCGATCATCCGATCGGTCATGCTCGGGTTCGGAGAGGCGGGGCCCTCGCTCTTCCTGGACGGCGACCTGATCCAGTCGGGCCCGTACGCGGCGGCGCGTGTCTATCCTTTATAGCGGGGGGAGCGACCGCTCTCCGCCGAGCACCCCTTGATTCTTTCTCCGCCCGGGGCTTTACTGCCAAGCATGGATTGGGGCTCGATCGCCGAACAAGAGAGAAATGACTGGGTGGACGCGGCGGTGATGATTCCCGTGTATCGCCGGAGGGACGAGGATCACCTCATCCTGACCAAGCGTACCGAGGAGGTCGTCCATCACAAGGGGCAGATCTGTTTTCCGGGCGGTGCGCGCGACCCGGGGGACTTGACGCTCTGGGAGACGGCGCTGCGCGAATGCCAGGAGGAGATCGGCCTGGACCCCCGGCGCGTGGCGCTCGTACGGGAGCTCGGACGTCAATACACGCCCACGGGGTTCCGGGTGACGCCCTTTATCGGCCAGGTCGAAGAGCCGCTCGTTTTTACGCCCAACCCGAACGAGATCGCGGCCGTCTTTTCCGTCCCCTTTTCCTATCTGAGCAACCCCAAGAACGTCCGTTTCTTGAGAAAGGAATGGCAGGGCAGGGTCTTCCTCGATCCGCACATCCTCTTTGAAGGCCACGAAATATGGGGGATGACCGGACGGATCCTCTGCGAGCTCTTCGAGATCAAACCCTAGATCTACCGTTTGATCGTCTTCGTCTTCTTCTCGATGACCTCTTCCTTCCGCTCGATCTCCTGGACGGAGATGATGTGGAACTCCGTGCGGCGGTTCTGGGCCATGCCCTCGGCGGTCTTGTTGGTGGCGATGGGTTGGAGCTCCCCGCGGCCGACGGATTCGAGACGCTCGGGTTCGACGCCGTACTCGATCAGTTTGTCCATAACCGCCTTGGCGCGGTTGTTCGAGAGATTCTGGTTGTACTCCTCGGAGCCGCGGTAGTCCGTGTGCCCCTGGACCTGGACTTTGCGGATGTACGGCGTGTTCTTCATGATCGACGCCACGTCCTGGACGATGGGGAGCGACTCCGGCTTGATCGTCCACTTGGCCGTGTCGAAGTGGATGGGCTCGAGGATCTTGATCTGGCCGCCTTCGATCCGCGCGTGCTTGTAGACGGTGACGGTCTTTTCGATGACCTTGGGTCTCGGCTTCCGCTCGATCGGCGGGGCGCTGTAGGTCAGCAGGCCGAAGACGCGGTAATCGGGCGTGCCGTAACCGTTGGTGATCCCCAGCCCGGCGCCCACCGTCGCGTTCAACCGGCTTTTCATGAATCCCTTACGAAGACCGAAAAGCCATTCCAGCGGCGAGCGGTTTGCCCGGCTGCCGAAGCCGTTCAAGGTCGTCGATCCGTCGATCTCGGTCAGCACGTGGAAATCCCAGGGTTCGTAGACCGGCCGGGTGTAGCCGACGCCGAAGAGAAGCTCCTGGCCCACCTGCAAATTGAGCAGGGTTTCCTTTTCGCGGAACCGGAAGCCCAGATTCGCGACGATCTTGTTCTTCCAGAGCGTGACGTCGTAGGCGCCCTTGAGGCCGCCGGTGACGTTGGCATCGCCCGTGAACTTGCCTGCGTCCCCGCTGGGGAAGGTGAGAAAGGGCGAGACCGCGACACCCATATGGACGTCGTCCTGAGCGGCGTCACCCCTCTCCCAGAGCTTGAATTTGGCCGCGACGCCGATGTCGCCGAAGGCGGCCGACGACCGCCCGACGCTCGTGCCGACCGGCTCCACCTTGAGGTTGGGGAAGAAGGGGACGAAGAGGCCGACGGTCACCCAGTCGGTGATGCCATAGGCCCCGTTGAGCGTCATGTTGATGTGGTAGTCGATGAGGGAATCCAGCCGCTGGCCCGTGGAGACGAGACCCAGCTCGACGGGATTCTGCGCAAAGCTTAGGCCCAGTCCCACGCTCCAGGCCTGCTTGGGGAGCGTCCGGTGGTCAAGAAGGTTGACGAGGCCGTAACCGTCGAAGTGGGGCCGGAACTGTTCGGCGTTGAGCGCCCAAGCCTGTAAGGGGGCGAAGGCGAAGGAAATGAGAATCAGGAGGGAGGCGAATCTGCGCTTAATCATGAATGAGAGAACAACCCCCGAAACCGCTGCCCTGAATTTGTACCGCCTGGCCGCTGTTGGGAACGCTCACGTCCGGGTCCAACCCTTCGCCGGGATAGAGAGGGTCATCCCCCGCGGCGACTTCCTCACCGTCCGAAACCCCGTCGTCGTCCGAATCCGGGTCGAGCGGGTCCGTGCCGATGGGTCCCTCGTCGCCGTCGGGCAGGCCGTCGTTGTCGCTGTCCGGGTCCCGGTAGTCCGGCGTCCCGTCGCCGTCCGTGTCCGTGGGTGCGCCGCAGTTCTGGGCGCCCGAACCCGCCTCGTCCGCATCGGGGAGCCCGTCGCCGTCGCTGTCCAGATCGCGGAAATCGTCCGTCCCGTCGCCGTCGGTGTCCGGTAGTTCGTTCCCGTGGACGCATCCGTCGCCGTTGCCGCCGGGATAGTTGCCGCCCTGGTCGATCGTATCGAACTCGTCCGGCGAAATGACGCCGTCCCCGTTCGCGTCGAAGGGTTGGGTGTTCCCTTCCCAAATGTCGCAGATGCCGTCGTTGTCCGTGTCCGCGTCGAGGAAGTCAGGGGTGCCGTCGCCGTCCTGGTCGTTGGGGGTGAAGGCGTCGTTGACGTCCACGTCGCCGTCCCCGTCGATGTCTTGTCCCGAGGCCGCGGCCTCGGCGGGGCTCAAATCGCAGCTCCCGTCGCCGTCGTTGCCGTCGAGATCCTCTTCGGTCACATCCGGAATACCGTCGTTGTCGGAATCGGGATCGCTGCCGTTCGGGACGTCGTCGCCGTCGTCGTCGAAAAAGTCGGAGATGTTCAAAAACGCCAGGATCTCGTCGTCGCCGATGCCGTCGTCGCCCAGGCTGCCGTCCTTAAAGGCGAGCCCGACGTCCGCGTCGGGGTTCGTCGGCGGGATCGAGGAAAAACCCGGAAGCTGGGAAAACCCCGTGATGGTAAATTCCAGATGAGGGGCCCCCGCGCTGGGGGAGACGAAGACGGAGCTTCCGGAACTGGAGGCGACGGCGGGCCCGTAATAGGCCGCGGAGAACGATGAGTTGATGCTCAAGGGCGGCTGGGCCACCTCGCTCACACGAAAACCGCCCGGGAGTTGCTGGCTGTCGGTGACGCCCGCGACGACCTCAGGCGTGTCGCCCAGGTCCGAGAGCCCGCCGGCGTCGAAGTCGAGGATGAGCGCGAAATATTCCTCGACGCTCAGGTTCGGAAAATCCTGGCCGCCGGCGGCGATCAGCTCGGGCCTCGAGCCGCCGGGATTGCCGTCGCCGTCCGCGTCGCCGAAGATGACGGGAACGCCGCCGTTGTCGAACGTGCGGATGCCCACATAAAGCGTATCCGAAGGGCGGTTGTACAGAAAGCAGATCCGGTCGACGTCCCAACCGCTGATCACGCCCGCCGGAAAGGTGGCGGGCACGCCCACGTCCGTCGTTGCATTGTCGGCGAAGCAGGCCTCCGGAGGAAAATCGGCGTCGACGTTGCCCGTGAACGTGACGGCTTGCGCGGTTGAGACGGAGAATACGATCAAGAGGAGTGTAAGAAAAGGACGGAACATTCTTACGCTCCGCTTCAACCATCATTGAGCAAGACGGTCAAGAAAAACCTTCCCAAATCCGGCGAAAATTTTTACGCGTTGCTGCGTGAAGATTGTCTTTCTGGACGCGGGGACGGTTGACTTGGGGGACGTCGATATTTCGCCGCTCCGGCGCCTGGGTTCCTACCGCGCTTTCGCGGATACGCCCCCGTCGCAAGTTGTTTCGCGCGCCCGCGGCTCCGACGCGGTCGTCACCAACAAGTGCGTGTTGGGGGCCCCTGAAATCGCGGCCTTGCCGCGGCTCAAGCTCATCGCCGTCGCGGCCACAGGCGTGAACAACGTCGATCTTGCCGCCGCGCGACGGAAAAAGATCGCCGTCGCCAACGTGGCGGGTTATTCCACGGCGACCGTCGCCGAGCACGCGCTGCTGTTCTTATTGGCCTGCTCTCACAGGCTCCGGGAGCATCATGAGGCGGCCTGGTCCGAATGGAGCCGTTCCGGGCGCTTCGCCCTCCTGGACCACCCTTACGCGGACCTTTGCGGTAAAACCCTGGGTGTCTTGGGCTACGGGGCCATCGGCCGCCGGGTGGCCCGCCTGGCTCGGGCGTTCGGCATGAAGATTGCTATAGCCAGGTTGCCGGGCCGGCGCTATCCCGCGACGCCCAAGCGAAAATCCCTCCAGGAGGTCCTGCGCTTGAGCGATTTCGTGAGCCTGCATTGTCCTCTCGCCGCCGCCACGCGCCACCTTATTAATAGGACGACGCTGGGTTGGATGAGGCCGGGTGCCTTCCTGCTGAACCTGTCACGCGGGGCCGTCGTGTCGGAGGAGGACGTCGCCCAAGCGCTCTTGAAGGGACGATTGGCGGGGTACGCGACGGACGTCCTGTCCCGGGAGCCGCCACTGCAAAAGCACCCCCTGCTGGATCGCCGCCTGCGGGGGAAAATTCTCATGACGCCCCACGTCGCTTGGGCGAGCCGGGAGTCGCGGCAGAGGCTCGTCGACGAGATCGCCCGAAACATCCGCGCGTTCCAAAACGGGTGGCGACGAAACCGGATTGTGTAAAAAACGCAATTTTCCGGCCAAAAACGCAAGAAATCATTAGACAGCCGCTTGGGGGCTTGTTAGGAATCGCGCACCTTTCAAGGGAGGAGAAAATTTATGGGAAAAACACTCACGAAGTCACAGGTCATCGGCGCGGTTGCCGATAAGTGCGATCTGCCGAAGAAGCAGGTCAACAACGTCATCGAACAGCTGGTCGCCTTGGCCTACAAGGAAGCCAAGAACAGCTTCACGCTCCCGGGCTTGGGCAAGCTCGTGCTCGTGAACCGCAAGGCGCGCATGGGCCGCAATCCCCAGACCGGCCAGCCGATCAAGATCCCGGCCAAGCGCGTGGTGAAGTTCCGCGTGGCCAAGGCCGCCAAGGATTCGATCCTCGGCAAGAGATAGTCAGGTAAGAAACGGATTGTTCCGCTTTTCGAAGCCGATTGTGGTCCCCGGTCCATGGCCGGGGACCACAATTGTTTCATCCCCGAGACAGAGAAGCTTCTTTTTGATCGAACCGATCTCCTGATCGTAGTCACCCTTCCATAAGTCCGTCCGGCCGATGCTTCCCGCGAAGAGGGTATCCCCGGGAAAGAGAATCCCAACGTCCTTGAATTTGGGAAAAAAGAAGGCGCACGAGCCGGGAGTGTGGCCCGGAGTGTGAATCGTCACGCCCTCCCAGGCCCCGGCCCTCAACGCATGGCCATCCACCAGATACTCATCCGGCGGCACCGGCGTCATGGCCTTCCCGGGCGGAAGCCGCAAAAACCGCGCCTGTTCCGCCATGTTCTCGTAGAGAAACAGGTCTTCCTTGTGCAGCATCACGCGGGCGTTTGTCTTTTCCCGGAGTTTGGTCGTCCCGCCGATGTGGTCGATGTGCGTGTGGGTGTGGACGATCGACCGGACGGCGAGCCCGTAGCCCTCGATCCGCGCCAGGATCTTCGAGACCTCGTCGCCGGGGTCGATGACGACGGCGTCCAAGGACGCCGCATCCGCAAGGATGATGCAATTGCACTGAAAAGGCCCGACCGGGATGACCTCCAGGATCTCGTTCATGGAATAGCTCCGTAACGTAGCGAGCAGCCGGGCGCGACGCCGAAAAGCCTCGGGGGTGCGGGGAGTCCCTGGGGCTCGGGCGGCCTCGCGGCGGGCAGGGACTCCGCGGGCCGGGTCTCGGGGGCGGCCCTTGTCTCGGCAGCGGCCGGACGCGTCTCGACCGGGAGTGTTTCGACCGGCAAGGTCTCGGCCGGCATCGTCTGCGGGGCCGTCTCGGGGCTGGGCCGGGTTTCAGGAAGGGCGGGCGCCGACTTCATCTCGACCGATCGCTCGACGGCCCCTTCCAGGACCTGTTTCGGGAGCCAACGCTCCTTCGTCACCGTTCCTTCCTTATAACGAAGGCGGACGTCGTAGGTGCCCGCGGCGACGGCGATCTGTTCGCCCGAGGGGACGTCGATGAATTCCTCGTCGCGCCGATCGGCCGGGTAGATCGCAAATCGACCATGTTCTTCCGCCGGGACTCCTTGGTGGGTCAAATTGAAGCGCACGAGGGCGACGCTCACGCCCATCTCGACCGTCTCGTCGACGACGTCTTCCAGGACTTTCCTTTCCTGCCAGATCTCCTTCTTCACCGCCCCGTCGCGGTAGACGAACTTGACGTCGTAGGTCCCCGCCGGGAGCCGGGCCTCCATGCCGGAGTAGGCGTAGCCCAACTCCTTCTTTCGTTCTCCCGCCGGGTAGACCATGTAGAGCCCCTTGCCGCCGGCATCCTCCCCGTTGTTGGTGATCGTGAAGCGGATGACGGCTTGCGCCCGTTGGGGCTCGACCCGCTGAGTCTCGGCGGGCGCAGTCTCCGCGAGAAACTCCGTGTATTGGGCGAAGAGCGGAAAGGACAGGACGGAAAAGACGACCGTGAGGATCTTGATTTTGCCGGTCAACACGTCCTTCAACATGACGAAATCGCCCATCAAACTATAGAGAGGATATTGAAACGTCGCCGGCCGGTTCCTTTCGAAGAAGAAATGCCCGATCCAAGCTGGGCCGTAGCCGGCCACGGGGATGATCGTCAATCCGAGCCAGCGCCCCGTCCACAGGACGTAGCCCGCGCAATAAATGACGAGCGACAAACCTAAAATATGCAAGGCGCGCGTGACCGGGCGGCGGTGTTGGCTGAGGTAAAAGGGGTAAAATTCTCGAAAGGAATTAAAACGCATTGGAATCGGGTGCCGCACCTTGCGGGCGAACACAAGGTTCGCCCCTACAGGGGAACAGATCGGGGTTTTCGGGGTCCCTCGACCAGTTCTGCGGGTTGTTCCGAATATACTGCCGAACTTGGGCCATTTCATACCGGTTTCTGATGATGCGCTCGTAGTAATTTCGCTGCCACAGACGGCGCTCGAAGGTCTCGACCAGGGCGGCGTTGACCGCATGTGCGTAGCGCTGGGTCGTGATCGATTTGAAGGCCTGGATGATCCGGCCAAGGCTGTGGGGGAATGTTCCATTTTTAATGTAGGGGCGAACTTCATGCTCGCCCGTGACGGGGCGACCACGATCGGGGCGAACCAAGTAGGGGCGAACACGAGGTTCGCCCCTACAGGGGGGTTCGCGGGTGATGACGATGATCCCGTGAATATGGTTGGGCATGATGACGAATTCGTCGAGGCGGATATGCGGGAAGCGGGCGGGGAGGGCCTGCCAGGCCTTGTCGATGATGATCCGCGCGATCGCGGAATCCAGCAGCGGCAAATGCCCGTGGGCGCAAATGGTGACGAAGTATCGACCCGGCGAGGCGTAATTGTAGCCTTTCAGGCGGATGGAACGGCGCTGGTGGCGAAAGGAGTCGTAGCGCACGCTAACGATTTTCGGCTACTAGGCAGGGTCGGGTTGTGCACGATGGCAGGGTGTAGGGGCGAACCTTATGTTCGCCCCAAATGGCGGGCGTCCCCGAGAAAGCCGAGGTTGCCACTCAGCGGGCGCAGACAAGCTTCGCCCCTACTTAAATCACATCTTCTCGCTACACTGACCTACATTTACGAATCCATAGTTTGCGCCTAATCCACCTATATTTTTTGTTTGTACGATCAAACCGGACCTTAGATCGATACGGTTCAAAATGAATCCCCCCATTAGGGTTCTTTCCACTAGTAATATTTCAGAATCATTTCGCTCCAGGATTAGAAGTGGTGAGTTTCCCATGTTGCCTATCAACTCTGGGGATTCGGTGTTAAGAGCAGTCACTATGAACCCGCAACCCCTTTCAATATTGCCATCACAAGATGAAGACGAGTTTGCAGAACTAAAAAAACGATCCTCTCTGAACTCTCCAATGCCGATAAGGCGCTTCAAATTGCTGAAAGATTCGGAACCAAATCCAGCGTCGGAAGAATGGAAAAATTTGCAGACGATGGTAGAGGAACCTCCGGATATGCCCTGTTTGAAATAGACTTTCTCCGAACTGCATCCGCAGAATATCGTAAAACACGTAGTAAAAAGCACAGCGACAATTGGATATTTCATTGAACCTCCATAGTGAAGGTAGGGGCGAACCTTGTGTTCGCCCGCAACGTGGCGGCCTCGTCCAGGGCGATCACAAGGATCGCCCCTACGGTCGCGTTCAATCCCGCTTTCCGCGGGACAGCTCTCGCTACGGCTCGTAATGGAAGCTAGTGCAACCCCGTTCCCACCATCAACCGGTTCGGGTCGACCCCGAGGTCCGCGAGGATTTGGTTCCAGAGCTTGTCCGGGGGCGTTTCGAAAATGTATTTGGCATGGGCCTCGGCCGTGATCCATGCGCCTTCGATCATCTCCTTTTCCAGCTGGCCCGCGCCCCAGCCGGCGTAGCCCAGGTACAGCCGCAAAGGCTTGCTGCCGCGTTTCATCAGTTCTTCCAGCGTATCGCTGCCGGTCGAGACGTAGAGGCCCGCGATGACCTCCTGCCGCTCCTCCACGGAGTCGTCCGCGTGCAGGATCCAGCCGCGCTCGGCCTGGACGGGGCCGCCGCGGAAGACGACGGTGTCCGCGAGGCGTTTGTGGCAGGGGAGTCCCTGGCCGTCGGCGAAACGCTCCAAGGTGATCTGGGTCGGGCGGTTGATGACGAGCCCGATCGCCCCCTCCTCGTCGTTCTGAAGGACCAGGACGACGGTTCTGGAAAAATTCGGGTCTCCCATCTGGGGGACGGCGATGAGGAAGATGGGCTGAATCTCGTCCATCATTGGAAAGGGTAAAAGATTCAGGTGGAGAAGCCAAGGGTTTCGCACTAGGTTCGGATCATGCTTCTCCAGAAAGCCCTGGAAGCGCTGTCCCGCCGCCGGAACGACTATCTTGGCGATTTGAAGGACCTTGTGCGCATCCCCAGCGTCTCCTTCGCGGGGTTCCCGGCCGACGAGGTTCGCAAGAGCGCGGCAAAGACCGTCGAGATCCTCAAGGCGCGCGGCCTTCAGAACGTCCAAATCCTCGAGATCGAAGGTTCGCATCCCGCGGTCTTTGGGGAAGTGCGCCGGTCGCCGGATCTCCCGACCCTTCTGCTCTATGCCCATCACGACGTTCAACCGGCCGGCGACCGTGATCTCTGGAAGACCGATCCCTTCGAACCGGCCGAAATCGGCGGCCGCCTCTTCGGGCGCGGAACGGCGGACGACAAGGCGGGCATCGTCATCCACACCGCCGCGATCGATGCCTGGCTTTCCGGGGCGGGGGCCCTGCCCCTCAACGTGAAGCTTTTCGTGGAGGGGGAGGAGGAGACGGGGAGCCGGCACCTGGGCGAATTCGTGCGCAAGTACCGGGACCTCCTCAAGGCCGACGCGATGATCCTGACCGACACGACGAACTTCGACGTGGGCGTGCCGTCGGTGACGACCTCGCTCCGGGGGCTCGTGGCGGTGAACGTGGAAGTCCGTTCGCTCGACCACTCGCTCCACTCGGGCATGTGGGGCGGGCCGATTCCCGACCCCGTCCAGGCCCTCGCCAGGATGATCGCGGCCCTGTCGAAGGAGGACGGAACGATCGCGATCCCCGGCATCTACGAACGCGTCCGCCCGCTCACGATGGAGGAGATCAAACACCTGGCGGCGCTTCCCGCGGACGACGGGATCTTCCGGAAACAGGCGGGGATGACGACGGGCGTGGACGTCCTGACCTCGCGCCACGGCATCTTCGAGTCCCTCTGGCGCCGTCCTTCGCTCGCGGTCAACGCGATCCAGGCCTCCAGCCGCCACGACGCCCGCAACATCCTCTGCGATTCCGCCTGGGCGCGGATCGGCATCCGCATCGTTCCGGACATGGAGCCTCAGGTGGTTCAGGACGCTCTCGTCCGGTTTCTCAAGGAAAACGCCCCGTGGAACGTGGAGGTCGTCATCAAGCCGGAGACCTGCGGCCGGTGGTGGTACACCTCCGCCGAGCACCCGGCGTTCCACGCCGCCTTTTCGGCCCTGAAGAAGGGTTACGGCCGCGAGGCGGTCGCCATCGGTTGCGGCGGGTCGATCCCGTTCGTGGAGCCTCTCTCGCGGGAGCTGGGAGGGATTCCGGCGCTCCTGATCGGCGTCGAAGACCCTTATTCGAACGCCCACGCCGAGAACGAGAGCCTGCATCTGGGCGACTGGGAGAGCGCGATCCGGTCCGCGATCCACCTGTACGAGGAGCTGGCGAAGGTTCTATGACCGAACCCTTTCCGTCATCCATGGTGATCCGTCCCGGGCGGTGGCTCTACGTCCTGGCGGGCTTCGTGTTTCTCGCGGGGCTCGCGGCCTTCGGGGCCTTTCTGTTCGCCTTCTTGAGCACCATCGGAGAGGGTTACGTGCGGGTCGGCGCCCCCGGGACGTCGGAGTTCGCCTTGACCGAGCCGGGGACCTACGTGATCCATCACGAGTTCAAGAGCGTGCTCGACGGCAAGATCTACTCCACGGCGAAGGGCGAGGGTCTCAACGGACTCACGCTCGATTTGGTCGCCCTCCCGGACGGGAGGCCCGTCCCCCTGCGCCAATCCTCGATGTCCTCGACGTATTCCTTCGGGAGTTACGAGGGCACTTCGCTCATGGAATTCACGGCCGCCGCTCCCGGGCGGTTCCGGCTGAAGGCGGCGTTGGAAGGCGTCCCGGACGGGGCGCCTCGCGCGGTCCTGTCCATCGCCAAGGAGTCGGTGACGGACATCCTCGTGAGCGTCTTCGGCGGGATCGCGATCCTCTTCGGATCGTCCTTCACGGCCATCGCGATCGTCCTCGTCACCTTCTTCAAGCGCCAGAAGGCGATCAAGGCCGCCGGCGTTCCCTCACAGTAGGATCCCCGACAGGATCACCTGGGCCACGGTGAAGTAGATGACGAGCCCCGTGACGTCCACGAGGGTCGCCACGAACGGAGCGGAGGCGCTCGCGGGGTCGAGCCTCATGCGGCGAAGCAGGAAGGGGAGCATGGAGCCGGCGATGGTCCCGAACATCACCACTCCGATCAGACTGAAAAAGATGGTGGCGGCCACCCACGAGTAATGTTGGCCATAGATCTGCGTGCGGGACGGCCAGAGCATGATCCGGCAGTATCCGATCGTGCCCAGAATGAGGCCCAAGGCCAGTCCCGACGCGAGTTCGCGGCGGATCACCTTGAACCAGTCGCGGAGTCTGACGTCGCCCAGGGCCATGGCGCGGATGACCAGGGTCGTCGCCTGCGAGCCTGAGTTGCCGCCGCTGGAGATGATCAAGGGGATGAAGAGGGCCAACACCACCGCCTTGGCGATCTCGTGCTCGAAGAACGCCATGGCGGTGGCCGTCAGCATTTCTCCCAAAAAAAGGGCCGAAAGCCACCCCGCCCGCTTTCGGACCATCTCGAAAAAACCGACCTTGAGATAAGGCGCGTTCAGGGATTCGGTCGCGCCCATCTTCTGAATGTCCTCCGTCGCCTCTTCCTGGACGACGTCCACGATGTCGTCGATCGACACGACGCCCTTCATGCGGCCCTCGGCGTCGACGACGGGGATCGCGACCAGGTCGTACTGTTTGAAGAGGCGGCTCACGGTCTCCTGGTCCATGTCCTCGGGGGCCGTGACCACGTTCGTCCGCATGATGTCGCAAATGACGGAGTTGTCCGGCGCCGAGAAGAGGCCCTTGAAGTCGACGACGCCCAGGAGGCGCTGATCGGGGCCGAGCACGTAGGCCTCGTAGAAGGTTTCGACCTCGCCCTGGGCCTGGCGGCGGAGGTAGCTGAACGCCTCTTCGACGGTCATATCGGGCCGCAGGCGCACGAAGCGGGGATTCATGACGCCGCCGGCCACGTCCTCCGCATAGGCCAGGAGGGCGTTCACTTCCTTGCGCTTGAGCTCGTCCAAGGGGACCATGAGATCGCGCCGGTCCTCGGAGGAGACTTCCTGGAGCATGTCGGCCAGGTCGTCGGGCTCGAGGATCTGCAACCAGGAAAGACGGCGGTCGGGCGGCAGGGAGAGAATGAGGTCCGCCTGGTCGCGCGCGCTCAAGTTCCGGAAAAAGTGGCTGGCCTCGGCCTTGGGGAGCGCGCGAAGTCCCTCCAGCCGTTCGAACGGGGAGAGAAAGGACCAAATTTCCTCAAGATCCGAGGCGCCGAAGCGTGTGGGGGATTTCGCCTGTGCCTGAGCGGGCATGGGCGTTTTGTAGAGAATCAACGGGGCAATTCAAGATAAAAAGGGCCCGCCTTCAAAAAACCGTAGACGGTTGTTCTCACCCCTGCGGCGGCGGAGGGACTCCGGCGGTGACTTCCTCGTCGCGATCATGCTTGGGCAGTTTGAGCGAACGGTAGAGGGCGTAGACGGTCGAGAGGACGAGGCCGATCGTCGGCAACCACCCAAGCCCGTATTTGAGGAGGGCGTAGTTCTCCATGCCCCCGAGCGCGGCGATGTTGCCGGGCGCGAG
Source organism: bacterium (assembly GCA_035454885.1). Classification (NCBI taxonomy): domain Bacteria; species bacterium. Next base: position 103 of record DATIGE010000068.1, on the reverse strand, counting down.
GACGGCCTGGACGGAGCGGACGACGTTCGTCCCGCTGTTGATCCAACAGGTGACGCAGCCGGCAAAGGCGAGGACGCCGGCGAAGCGCGGGGTGAAGACGGCG
>DATIGE010000067.1 GCA_035454885.1 bacterium | reverse complement strand
CGTGCCCAAATTGAAATAATCGGCGCAGGCCACGTAGAGGAGGGCTGTCTCGTTCGAATACGCCATCGCGACGGGATCGCGGCAGGACAGAACGACGGAGTCGGCGACGGCGTCGGTGGCCAGATCAATCGCCACGATCTTACCCGGTTGGTCGGCGGCCGTCGCGAGGTCGCCCAGGTCCTGGACGGCGACGAGGATCCTTCCGCCCACCTTGACCATGTCGGAGGCCCGGGCGAACCGTCCGCCATCGTTGGCCGTGAAGGGCGTCAGGTCGATCGTCTTCAGGATTTCCCCCGTTTGCGGATTCATGACGATCAGGTCGTCGACGGTGAGGCCGCCGCTCCGATTGTCCTCCGGCTGGTAGAGGCTCACGTACGCCTTGGTCGCGGAGACGGCGATGAGGTCCTGGGGATTCGTCCCTTGCCCCGTGGAGAACTGCCCGGCGACCGCGAAGCCGTCCGCCGGATCGACCACCTGAATGTTGTCGCCCCCCAACCGGTTCACGACGTAGATCAAGCCCCCATAAGAGCGGACGACGGCGTCGGAATGCGTGGTTTGTATATTCTTGACGGGCGCGCGCGGGGCGTTGATCGCGAGAAGACTGAGCGTCCCCGTCGGGTCGGTAAAGTTCGCCCCCAAGATGACGGCCGTATTGCCCGACCGAACATTGGGATCGGCGGGCGCGGACGACGGCGGAGGCGTTCCTGTAGACGGGGTGGGTGTCGTCTGCGAGGTCACATCCCCGCAGGCGGCGCAAACGAGAAGGCAAAAAAGAACGGAAAAGGGTCGCATCGGTCTCTCCCTCCTCGGGGAGTCCTGGTTGTTTTCGCGGCGAGCAGGTTTCCTGACTTAGGGCCGGCGCTCGTCATTCTTCCGCCTTCCCACCCTCCTCCGCCCCAATCGGGGCTACGGAAGGCAGTGGCGAAAGAATCTTTCGGGGCCCATTACAGTGGCGGGACCGTGGGAGCTTTCCACTCCTCTTCCCTGGCACTCGCAGCTGTTGGCGGCAGTAACAGGCGGGTCTTGGGACTGTCAAGCGGGGCGTTTGGGGAAAAAGGCCTTCAAGGGCGCGGATGACTGCGGACGGTCATATTCCCATGGACGGTCACCTGGCAGGCGAGGCGGCGGATGGGGGGTTTGCCTTTCAACTGGATCGATTCCATGTTGCTGCGCGCGCCCAGATTCTCGGCCGCGGGGATCTCCACCTCGCACTTGGCGCACAGCCCGTTGCCGCGGCAATTGAGCCAGGTCCATGGACTGACGTAGAGCTGGACGCCGTGGGCGGCGGCGAGCTTGCGCAGATTCATTCCGGCGCTGCAGGTCACTGTTTTGTTCTCGCGCTCAAAAGTCACGATGGGCACGTTTCAGACCCTCCCGAACGTCTAAAGTCCTGAATGGCAAATTAGTGTGCGGGACTATATAGGGCATGACCTGGTCGTAACGCAAGACCGACGGCAACCTCACTTTGGAATCCGTCGTCATCGCGAAGGCCGCCGACGCCTCCTGAAAGAGCCCCCCGTGAGTCCCTTTCAAGCCCCCGTGGAACCAGGCGCCGATCCGCGTGAGGACGTCTCCGTATTCGTAGTCGTCCTCCGTGCTGAAGAGGATCGGGGCGGGATTTTCCACGAGACTGAAAAAGCCGTCATGGAGGCGGTAGAGGGCGTCGGGATACCGGCGGTCCTTCGTCGCCTCGAACCAGTCTTCCGACGCGGCGAAACCGTGGGAATCCATCCGGCCTTTTCGGCGCAACGAATCGACGATGTCTCCGTAATCGAGTGGGTCCCCGTCCACCGGCGCGTAACGGCAGCGGCGCCTTCCTTCGGTGCAAGAGACCCGCGCCGTATGAAGGCGTCCTCCGTCCTGGGAGAGGACGATGATGTCTTCTCCGGACCGGTAAGCGGTTATGTCGATTCCCGCAGTCCCAGCGAGAACCCGCGCCACGTCCGGCACGCGCGTTTCGTCGACGAAAAGACTCGCGCCGCTGATGTTGCCCCATTGGACGGCAACGACACGGTCCGGTGTCTTGAGATTCGGCGCCAGATGAAGCCTTTCCCGCCGAAGCCCGTTCTCGATGCGGTTTTGCGAGACCGCGTTCGGCCGGCGTATGAAGTGAAACCCATGATCCGAATACAGGGAGATTTGAAGCGTCTGTCCGAAGTCCCGCAGGTAATCCGCCTTCATTCTCTGCAGGTATCCGTCCATGAAGATCAGCCAGCGTTTGAGGCGCTTCCGCCCCAGCACATGCCCCGCCCCGTCCGTTCCGCCGATATAGGTGAACAGGGGCCTATCGTCCCCGCGGGACCAAACCAGACGCCGGATCTTCTCCAAATCCCTCCGGCCCGAAAGACCCGGGGCCGCGTAGATCCAAAATTTTTGAAGAGGGGTCTTCCGCGAATAGTCAAAGAAATTTTTGAAGTCGTGGGGGTTCTTGGGGTGGATGCTGGACAGGAATCCAATGATCTTTTCATCCGCATACGAATAGTATTCCCGGTCGTATCCCGGCGGCGGGGACGCGCCCAAGGGCCGGAACAAACCGCCAAAACCGCTATGGCTCGTGGAGGGGAACGTCGAAACGACTCGCGCCGGCTCCTGAAATTCGGAGAACCGGCCTTCCTTCTTAAGTTCGGAGACGAGACCAAACGGGACGCCGTCCAGGGCGATCAGGAGGGTTCTTTCGTGCACCCGCGACACGCGTCTGGGACCATGGGCGCAACCCCCGGCGCCCAGGAGAAACAGCAAGGCGAGGACTACGGCTCGAGCGCCGCGCGGCATTTTGAGGAAATTTGGGTTTCGTGGATCCTGAGGCAACGGCCGACCCGGCCGTCCTTCCAATCCACGTATTTACAGTATTTTTTCCGGTCGCCCTTGCAGAGCCTTTGGACGTCTTCGGAAACAGCGGGGGGAACGGCGGGAGCGGCCGCGTCATGTCCCTTCCTTCCCGGACGTAACGCGCCGCTCCGACGGTTGATATGGCGCTTGCACTCCCAACCCAGCATGCTCTCGTGGTCCAGGAGACACGTCCAGATGCGGCCTTGCCCGGGCTCGACGTCGGCGCAGAGCCGCGACGCCTCCTCCTCACACAGGCAATCGGCCGCGGCTCTCTCCGGCGCGGCGCCGAAGACCGCCAAAAAAACGGTCAGGACCGCCAGACACACGATCGGGGCCTTTCGTGTCATGTCCGGTTTCTCTACCCGACCGCCATTTCAAAAGCAACTTCTTGACGCGACCCTCGAAGAAGCGTTAGTCAGCTCCCTTATCAGGCTCATTATGGCAATGAATCCCGAGATCCAGCCGTCTCAATCCCAAAAAGACCAGCGCCGCCACGCGCGCCTCGATATCGCTCTCGCCGTCAACTATGCCATCCAGCAGGCGGGCCCGGATGGGGTCTACGGGGCAAGCGAAATGGCCGAGACCCTTTCCTCGGACATCAGCGCGAGCGGGCTGCGCCTCATGACGGTCGCCCCGCTCGACAACGGATCCATCCTGAACCTCGAAATCACGCTCCCCGAGGAATGGCCGGGCGCCGCGGAACCCATCAAGGCCCAGGGCGAGGTCGTCTGGCAGAACAAGATCTCCGACTACAGCTACGAGACGGGGACGGTCATCAAGTACATGGAAGAGAACGAAAAGAAGCGCCTCATGAGCTTCGTCTTCGATCAGATGTCCCGTCTGGTGGGCACCCTCGCCCCGTCCGGCGGATCGGCGGGTTCGGTTGGCGGCACGACTCCGACCCTGCTCCATTGAACACCGAGTTTGTCGACAAGGTCCGACCCTTCTTCGGTTTTCTCGAAAAATATTTCCGGTACAAGGTCAAAGGTCTCGAGCGTATTCCGTCCCGCAAGGCCCTTGTCGTGATGAACCACGGCATCATCCCCTACCATGGGTTTCTCCTGGCAAAAAGGTTGATGGACGACCGCGGCATCTATCCGCGCGGGTTGGGCGCCGAGTTTTTGTTCGCCATTCCCGGCGTGCGCGAGTTTTTTCTCAAAGGCGGTGCGGTCAACGCGAGCCCGAAGAACGCAAGGCGTCTCCTGAACGAAGGCCATGTCGTCATGCTCGCGCCCGGCGGCATCTATGAAGCGCTCATCGCCAAGAAAGGCCTGAGACGGATCCCCTGGGAGCGGCGCAAGGGCTTCGTGCGCCTGGCCGTGGAGACGGGAACGCCGATCGTCCCGACGTATTGCCGGGGCATCAACGCCGTCTACATGAATTCCTATTTTCTCCTGAAACCGCGCATCAAGCTGTTGGAAAAAACCCGCTTCAGCCTGCCGTTATTTCTTGGCCTGGGACTCTTGCCGCTCCCCCGCAAGCTCATCCACGTGGTGGGCCGCCCCATTTCCGTGGCGCGCCGGCCCGGGGAGTCCCGCGCGGCGCAGGTGAGCCGCATCCATGCGCGCGTCCTCGCCGCGGTCGCGGCGTTGGCCAAAAGCCAGGAAATCGCTTAAAATAGAAGGCGTGAAGAGGGTACCCAAAGCGGAGACCTATCATGCCGTCACGGACGACGGCTGGAGGATCGCCCTGGACCGCTACCCCCGCCCGGGCCGGCGGTGTCCCGTCTTGCTCGTGCACGGACTCGCCTCGAACCGCCACAACTTCGATTTTCCGGACGAGGACATCTCCTTTGCCAAGTATCTCTGGGCCCAGGGATGGGATGTCTGGATCGTCGAGCTCCGGGGGGCGGGCCGCTCCAGCCGCCCCGGAGGCTGGGGCTGGATGAAGTCCGGCTGGACCATGGACCACTACGTCCTCCACGACCTGCCCTCGGCCGTCCGTTTCATCCTGAATCGCACGCACCATCGAAAGCTCCACTGGGTGGGACACAGCCTGGGCGGACTCCTCGTCACGCCCTTCATCAACACGCACTCGGCCGATTTCTTGAAGAGCGCGGTTCTCGCGGCCTCGCCGGTGACGGGCATCCCCAAATCGATGGTCAAATGGACCTATCTGGCCGAGCCCATTTTAAGGATTCTGCCGATGGCCCCTTACCGGACGGCGGCCAGGCTGGCGGGTCTCAAGCCGGAGTGGATTTTCCAGGGCTTCATGCCCCGCCTCTTCGTGCGAGGAAACACGGATATAAAAACCATCCGCCGCGGGGCCGACGTCGCGGTCAACGACCTGTCCAGCCGGGCCGTCCTTCAGTTCCAGGACTGGATGCGGTCGAGGCGCTTCCGCTCCGCCGCCGGCGGCATCCGCTACCACGTGGATTTCAAGAACGTGCGGCTGCCGGTGCTGTTCATCGCGGGCTCGCACGACCCGTTTACGTCCGTCGTCGACCTGCGGCGCGCCTTGGGCCGGATCGCCTCGCGCAAAAAATCGATGCTGGTGTTCGGAAAAAAATACGGCCACACCGCCGACTACAGCCACTGGGATCTGATCCTGGGAAAAAACGCGCCGCGCGAGGTCTACCCCGCCATCGCCGCGTGGATCGGCAAACACGACCGGTCATAGTGAGCGAGCACGCTCCCCTTACCTATGACGGTGAACGATAAAACCGTGCGTGGGATCGTAGGGGGAGACGCCGACGGTCACGCGGTCCCCGACGATGACGCGGATGTTGAAACGCTTCATCTTGCCGGAGAGCTTGGTCGAGACCTTGACCCCGTTCTCGAGGGTCACGATGTACTGGCCCCCGCCCGTGGAGTCGGTGATCTTACCTTCGAATTTGGCTAGATCGTCTTTGGACACGAAACCTCAGTTAGAAGCGGTCGCGGCGTCCGCCGCGCCCACCACCCCCGCCGCCGTAACCGCCGCCGCCGCCACCGCCGCCGAAACCGCCTTCACGGGGTTCCTTGGGACGGGCCTCGGAGACCGTCAGGGCGCGTCCGTTGAAATCCTGGCCGTTCAAACGGCTGATGGCCTGGGCGGCCTCGTCGTCCGTGGACATTTCGACGAAACCAAAGCCTTTGCTCCGTCCCGAGAAGCGATCCATGATGACCTGTGCGGATTCGACCGTGCCTGCCTGGGCGAAGTGATCGCGGAGCTGATCGTCCGTGATGGTGAACGGAAGATTCCCTACGTAAAGTTTCTTGCCCATGCAACCTCCTTAGGTTTGGGCTCCGCTAAAGAGGAGATGAGCACCATGCTGCATAACCCTAACGCGGACATGATCGTAATCGTTGATAATTTATCCGATATTGCCCTCGGAAAGTCAACTTCATGCTCCGGGGGTGGGATTCGAACCCACGACCAAGTGATTAACAGTCACCTACTCTGCCACTGAGCTACCCCGGAATTATCGAATCAAGATACTTCCTACCTTGACCGGACTTCAAAAATCTTTCTCTGACTAAAGCCTCTTTTTTATCGCCGAACTCCTCAAAATAAACAAGTTCGAAGGGCCCATTTTGCCGCGTGTACTGGTTAGTACCTGAGTTGTGCTCAGCAAGTCTTTCTGAAGGGGCTTTGCTCGTATAACCAACATATCGTTTGCCGTGACGCAAACTCTTCAAAACGTACACACTATACATCTTACTTTACGCGTCCACTGCCAGCCGGAGGCTGGTCCGCCTCTGGCGGAAGCTACCCCGGAATGGCGCTTCATTGTAGCGAAGCGGCGGGACCCTAGCACCCGGTTTTTTGAGTGTCAAAAGGTTCGGGCGCGAGCCGGACGACATAGGCCGTGTGGCCCAGGGGGTGGATGAAATGGCTGGGGAGAGCCCCCGGTCCGTGAAGGGTGTCCCCATACGCTTCCTCGAAACGCGCGCCGTGCTCGCGCCCGGCGGCGCGCACGAAGGAGTCGGCCGAATCCACGAAAAAATTCTGGCGGCGCCAACCCAGTTGGCCCACGTCCGTGACGGCGACGACGCCGCCCGGCCTGACCAGGTGAACCAAGGTCGGCAAGGCCTCGTCGACGGCGGCGGCAAAGAGGACGACCTGGGCCTGGGCACGCGGGAGCCCCGGGTCGCGGAAATCGAAGACCCGAAGCCGGTCCCGATGGGGATGATCGCGGAAGGCCTCCCTCACGGCTTCAAAGGTGATGTCCGGCCGTCCGGAGGACGACACGGGGGTCTCGAAATCCTCGACGGCGATGACCGGATAGCCGTGGTCCAAGAGGATCCGGATCGTCCCGAACTCCTCTCCGAACCCGGCGACGGCCACCGGGCATCGTTCCGGCGGAAACCGCACTCCCGCCCGCGCAAAACCGGACCGGCAGATCATCTCCAAAAACATGAGGGCGCGGGCGGCCTGCGGATGCCGATCAATTTCGGCGAGACGGTAAAGGCTTCGAAGCAGGGCCGGATGGGCGGAACCCGCCTCCATGAGGGTCAGGACTTCGGACGGCGCCAAATGCCCCCATTTCTCGACCAATCGCCGATGGATCCGGGTCCGCGCCGTCTCGCCCTTGGAGTCCACAATCGGCAGGTCGACGGCGGGCGGCAGGGCCCCGGACGTGGTCACCGGCGGGCGGATCTGCACGAGCAAATGGGTGTCCCCGCGGTCCCGCGCCGCGATCACATAGGCGCCACCTTGGGCGGCCAGCAGGACGGGACTCCCGATCCGTTCGACGGGGGCCGCGGAGATCATCGCCGCCGCCCCCCGGGTGAGTTGGTGATAAGCGGCCTCGAGTGCATCTTCCAAGACGTCCGTCTCGGTGCAGACGATCCGGTCCGTATGCACATAGGCGAGACCGGGCGAACCGCCCACGTCGATCCGAGGCTCTTCCGACCAGCGGCCCCGCAGGGTGAGCGAGGACGGGAGGGAAAGGCCGCGAGGCAAGGGGGCTAGGATCGGTCTGAGATTCTGGGGATCCCGGGTGCGAATGAAGAGGTCGACGCGACCCTCCTCAAAGAGCCGCGTGACGCGGGGTTCCAAGGCCCGCATCTCCGCCAGGCCCCCGCTCCGCATGAGGTTCAGGATGCCCTGGGATTGAAGGGCCGCATAGCGGGCGAGCAGGGCCTGCGAAGGCAGTGAACCGTTGAACATGCGCCCTTATCGACAAAAGAGGACGAAAGTTGCCCACTGGGATCGAACCCTAGAAATCGGTTTGAAACCGCAACTTTTGCCCCTTTTCGACGATAGCCATTGAAGGCCGATTGACGCTTCGCATCACAAACGGGAACCTTATGACGTTGACGACCGCCCCGCTCGCCTCCGCCCTCTTTCAGCCCCAGATTTTGGGGACGGCCGCCTCCGTGCCCGTCAATCTCTTCGTCGACGCCCGCATCCCCGTGAGCGACGCCGCCCTGCGCCAAGCTCGCGGCATGGCGGCCTTGCCCGGCGTCACGCACGCCATCGGCATGCCCGACATCCACGCGGGTTCGCACGTGCCCAACGGATTCTTGCTGGCCACCGAGGGGACCGTCATCCCCGGGGCCGTCGGAGGCGACATCAATTGCGGCATGCGGCTGCTCAACACCGGTCTCCTCCGGGACGAGGTCGACATGCCGGTCCTGCTCCGGACCATCGCCAACCGGATCTTTCTGGGCGAACGCCGGGGCCCCCTGAACGTCACCGAGGAGGACGTCGCCCGCCTCTTGGCCGGCGGCGTGTCCGCAGTCCCCGAACTCTCGTCCGAGACCGTCCGCGACCACGCGGTTTGGGACTTCATCCAAAACGACGGCTATCTGGCGAGGGAGCTCGCGCGCATCGAGGCCAACGGATCGCTCCCCGGGGGCGTGGAAAGCGTCGCGAGGAGCCACGTCAAGATCGGGCGCTCGCAGCTGGGCACCCTGGGAGACGGCAACCACTTTTTGGAATTCCAGGTCGTCGACGAGGTCCTGGACGCGGGCCTGGCCCAGGCCTTGGGGATCGAGCGCGGGACCCTCTTCCTGATGCTCCACTCCGGTTCGCGGGGACTCGGCCACAGCGTGGGCATGCAGTACAAACAGATCGCCCAATCGGTGGCGCGCAACGCGCGGACGCCCATGGCCGGCATCTACGCCCTGGACGCCGAGGGGGCGGAGGGACGAAACTACCTCGCCGCCATGAACGCCGCCGCGAATTACGCCTTCGTCAACCGGCTGATGCTCGCGGCAATCGCGACCTACACCCTCTACGACCTCTACGGCAGCGCCGCCTCCGTGAAGCCGATCTACGACGTCGCCCACAACATCGTGAAAAAGGAAATCCACGGAGGCCGCGAGCTGTATGTCCACCGCAAGGGCGCGACGCGGGCCTTCCCGGCCTCCCGCATGCAGGGCACCCCCTTCGCCGGGCTCGGCCAGCCGGTGCTGATCCCCGGTTCGATGGGCACGGCGAGCTACGTCCTGGTCGGCAACGAAGGGAGCGAGGCCTCCCTCCACAGCGTCAACCACGGCGCCGGCCGCGTCCTCTCGCGCACGGACGCCCTCAAGGCGCCCGAAAGCCGGCGGCGCAGGGACAAGGGCCGGCGTTTGGACGGCGATACAGAGAGTTTCGAGCGCCTGACGCAGACGATTTCCGACAAGGAGTTCCGGCGCGCCATGCGCGGCATCGATCTCGTCTATGCCGACGGTCAGAGGATCAAGGGGGAGGCGCCCCAGGTCTACAAGGACATCGATGACGTCATGGGTGTCGTTTTCGGCGCCGGGCTTGCCACGGGCGTGGCGCGCATGCGACCGGTGGGTGTCATCAAGGAATAGGACGATGCCAACCCCCCTTCACAACCTCATGATCTCGATGAGACAGGCGGTCTTGACGACCAACACGCCCTCTTTTGCCGCCGCTCTCACCGGGGTGCTCGAGGCACACGAGGCGCTTGAGCAAAGGTTGCCGGATTCCTGCGTGGACCGCTCCCTTCAGACCATGACGAATTCTTTGTCCGCGTTCGCGGGGAGCGACATGGACCGCATCACGCCCGCGTCCTGGACGACGGCCGCTTCCGCCCTTCACGCGGCGGGACACCTCGTCTCACGCCGCGGCGAGACCCCGGCCTCGACCGCCCGGGTCAACGACCTCTTTCTGGCCGCATCGGATTTCCTGCTCTTCACGGGAGCGGATTCGGCCAATCGACGCCGCCTCAAGCCCAAGGAGGTCTTCCTGCAAGACCGTCTCCTCGCCGACACGGTCCTCACGCTGAAGGGTTGGTGGAACCCCGGCTCGTTCCAACCCGAGGCCATGCAACCCCTGGGCGCCCTGCTCGTACGCGTCGGAATCGCCTCCGGTCTCGAACAGTGGGCCGATCTGCCCAACCTGGCCGGCGCAGTGTGGACTTTTTTCGAAGGCGCCGACCTCGAGGACCTGGCCGGCGCGCGGCTCCTCAAGCCCTCAAGTTATTTCCAAGCCGCGGCTGCATGGCGCCCCGGAAGCCTGGGCTATGCGGAGCAAATCCTCGCCAGCGCCCTGGACGGCGATCCCCTCAACCGGACCGTCTGGCTCGCCAAGTTCGCGCTCAACACCTTTCGGGATGACGAGGCGCTCGCGAGAATTCAGGAGCATTGTCTGGAATTCCAGGAACACGGTTGGTCCCGCCGGGATTTGGTGGACGGATTGGCGGAGATCGGTTCGTTGTTTTACCCCGCCTCGAGCCGCAAGGACGTGAACCTGCCCGCCTTCATCGAAGCGGCCTTAAAGGCCGTTCACTGAGATCCATTTCCATACCGCGTCTCTCGCGGGCTTCGCGGGCCTCGCGGATCTCGGCCGCCGCGCGCTCCAAGGCCAGCCGGTCGTTCTCTTCCATGGCCCGGCGGTCCGCCTCCAAGATACGGGTGACCTCGGTCTCAACGGGGAAGAGGGCGCGGCCGGAGGCGTCGAAGGCCACCTCGCCGCCGCTCGCCTGCCGCGCTCGAAGGACCTCCCGCGCGAGCAGGCGGACCGCCCCGTCGAAATGCCCGTGGGCAAGCGCGGGCACCTGGCGGCGGATCTCCGCCTCCAACAGGCGTCGGGCCTCGAGATCGGCTTCGTTCGCCGGCGCGATGCCCGTCGTGTCCTGAACCACGCGGGGACCGCCCCCCGAAGACCCGACCGAAACCGCGGTGTCCGCCACCACAGAGGGGCCTCCCTCGGTCGGCTGGCGGCAGACCATGGATTCCGTCAGGGTGGAGGCCACGATCCCCGGCGCCCGCGTCTCGAACGTGTCGACGATGCTGCCCCGGAAAAAATCCGAAACCTCCGAGAGATTTTCCGTATAGGCCTCGTTCATGAGGATCTGCGCGAACTCGGCATGGAGCCGCGTGCGGAGGGTCGCGCGCAAGGTTTCCATGCCGTCCAGGCCCCTTTCCTCCCAGAGCCGGGAGTTCTCGGGACGGTTGAGCTCCTCTTCGATCATCTGCTCGATTCGCGCGTGGACGTGCTCGTTCGTCTCCAAGACCGCGGGCACTTCCGAGCCCTCGACCCGGCCGCCGAAGTGATGCACGGTATGTTCCAGAATTTCTCCGAAATCGGCGTGGTCGACGTTTCCGTTCCGCTGCCGGCCCGTGTTCACCTTATAGTGCCGAAGCTCGTCATGGACAAAGCGCCGGATCTCGGCGGCCCTCTCGGAGCAGAGGCATTCCCCGCGTTGTTCCTCGATGATGCGGATGGCCACCTGGGTGACGAGTTGGTCGATTTGGGCGTTGTGGGTCCGGTTGCCGCCGGTCATGAAGTCGTCGAGGGACCGGAAAATCCCCGGTGAGGAGGCGCCATTCGCGCTGAAACTGTCCGACGGGGTGACGGCGGTATAGGAGTTCGCGCCCATCTGGCTCAGCTGTTCGGCGCCGGGAGGCATGAGAGAAGCCCCCAAAAGCGGCGAGGCAAGGCCGTCGGCCACGGGCGGGGTTCCAACCCACTCCGTGGAACGGTTCTCCAGGGGGACGAGGTCCGTCGAAATTGGATCGGGCGGCGCCATTTTGATGGATCTCCAGTTGTTTTTATCGGCACGATGCCAATAAATGTTGCGGGTCTAAGGGGCAGCGGATACGCTCATGGGCCTCAAACGGGAGAAGGAGACGGGAAACCCAATGATTCAAAATACCTACGGCTCTCACGCCCTCTTGAATGTGGGGGGAAATCCCTTAAAAATCGCTCGACTCAATGCGTTAGAAAAGAAGGGGTTCACGCTCTCCCGCCTCCCCTTCACCCTTCGCATCCTCCTGGAAAACCTGCTCCGTCTCGAGGACGGGGAGACCGTCACCGCCTCCGAGATCGAGGCCCTCGCCAAGTGGGACCCCAAGGCCAAACCGAATCGCGAGATCGCCTTCATGCCCGCTCGCGTCCTCCTGCAGGACTTCACGGGCGTGCCGGCCGTGGTGGACCTGGCGGCCCTGCGCGACGCCATGAGGCGCATGGGGGGCGACCCCAAAAAGATCAACCCCCTCCAGCCGGTCGAGCTCGTGATCGACCATTCGGTGCAGGTGGATCACTATGGGACCTCCGACGCCCTCAGGCAAAACGCGGAGATCGAATTTTCGCGGAACAAGGAACGGTACGCCTTCTTGCGCTGGGGCCAGAAGGCCTTCGCTAACTTCAAGGTCGTCCCTCCGGACACGGGGATCGTGCATCAAGTCAACCTCGAGTATCTGGCGCGCGTGGTGATGAAGGAAAAGGGCGGGGATGGGGCCGTGTGGGCGTACCCCGACACGGTCATCGGCACGGACTCGCACACGACGATGATCAACGGGCTGGGCGTGCTCGGATGGGGCGTCGGCGGCATCGAGGCCGAGGCGGCCATGCTCGGGCAGCCGACGTCGATGCTCATCCCGGAGGTGGTCGGCTTCCGTCTGTACGGCACGCTGCGCGAAGGCGTCACGGCGACCGATCTCGTCCTGACCGTCACCCAGATGCTCCGGAAGAAAGGCGTCGTCGGAAAATTTGTCGAGTTCTACGGGCCCGGCGCCATCGCCCTCACGCTCGCCGACCGCGCGACGGTGGCCAACATGGCCCCGGAGTACGGAGCGACCTGCGGGTTCTTTCCCGTCGATCAAGAGACCCTGCGTTATCTTGAGCTCTCCGGGCGGCCCAAGGAACGGATCGCCCTGGTCGAGGCGTATTTGAAGGAACAAGGTCTCTTCTACACGCCGGCGAGCCCCGATCCGGAGTATTCCGACACGCTCGAACTCGACCTGGCGGCCGTGGAACCGAGCCTCGCGGGGCCCAAGCGCCCGCAAGACAGGCTGACGCTGGCCGGCGTCGCCAAGAATTTTCACGAGTCCTTGAGCACGATGGTGAAGAAGCTTCCGACGCCTGAGCCCGCGAAGGCCGCCGTCGGCAATTGGGTGGGCGAAGGCGGGGACAATCACGCGCTCAAGGTCGACGAGCCCCGGCGCGAGGGCGACGGCGTGATGACCTCGCTCGACGGCCAGTCCTTCACTTTGAAGCACGGATCGGTCGTCATCGCCGCTATCACGAGCTGCACGAATACCTCGAATCCGTCCGTCATGATCGCGGCGGGCCTCCTCGCCAAGAAGGCGGTGGAAAGAGGCCTTTCGGTCAAGCCGTGGGTCAAGACGAGTCTCGCCCCGGGATCGCAGGTCGTGACCGAATATTTGAACGAGGCGGGGCTCACGCCCTATCTTGAAAAACTCAACTTCCACACCGTGGGCTACGGCTGTACCACGTGCATCGGCAACAGCGGCCCCCTGCCCGCCCCGGTCTCCAAGGCGATCGAATCGGGCAATCTCGTCGCCGCGGCCGTTCTCTCGGGCAACCGCAACTTTGAGGGGCGGGTCAACCCCGACGTCCGCGCGAATTATCTCGCCTCGCCGCCGCTCGTCGTCGCCTATGCGCTGGCTGGCATGATCGACGTGGACCTCACGAAGGACGCGCTGGGCCAGGATAAGAACGGAAAGCCCGTCACCTTGAAGGACATCTGGCCCACGCACGAGGAGATCGCCGCGGCCGTGAAGAAGGCCATCAACTCGGAGATGTTCCGGAAGAAGTACGGCGACGTCTATCAAGGCGACAAGGCCTGGAGGGCCATCGCCGTTCCCGAGGGCGACACGTACGGCTGGGACGGCGCGTCCACCTATGTCCGCAACCCGCCCTACTTCGACGACCTCTCCCGGGAACCCGGCGAGGTCGGCGACATCAAGAAGGCCCGCGTCCTGGCGCTCCTGGGCGACAGCATCACGACCGACCACATCTCCCCCGCGGGCTCGATCAAGAAAGACAGTCCGGCGGGCAAGTATTTGCTGGAGCACGGTGTCAAGTTCGAGGACTTCAATTCCTACGGCGCCCGGCGCGGGAATCATGAGGTCATGATGCGGGGCACGTTCGCCAACATCCGGCTGAAGAACAAACTCGCGGGCGGCGCCGAGGGCGGCGTCACCGTCCATTTCCCGGACAGCGGGCAGATGTCCATCTTCGAAGCGTCCGTGAAGTACCGGAAGGAGGGGACTCCACTCATCGTCATCGCCGGCAAGGAGTACGGATCGGGGTCGTCGCGCGACTGGGCGGCCAAGGGTCCGATGCTCTTGGGCGTCCAGGCCGTCATCGCCGAGAGCTTCGAGCGCATCCACCGGAGCAACCTGGTCGGCATGGGCATCGTCCCGCTCGAGTTCCTCCCCGGCGACAACGCCGAAAAGCTCCGATTGAGCGGCCGCGAGGTCTACGACATCGTCGGGCTGGCCGACGCCATCGAGGGAAACTTCCATGACGGCCGAGAGATCACCGTCCGCGCCGAACGCGAGGACGGGAGCGCCATCCGCTTTCCCGCGCTCGTGCGCATCGACACCCCGCAGGAGATCCACTACTACCGCCACGGCGGGATCCTGCCGTATGTTCTGAGGAAATTGCTGTCGGATTAAAAGGAAACGGTTTCCACGACGTCGCCGGGATTCGCCGGTTCATAGCCCTTGGCCAGCGTCCGGAGGCGGGCGAACTTTTCCTTCACGTTCCACTTGTCGGTCGAGGTCGAGGCCTTTTCGAAGGTCTCGCGCAGGGCCGCTGCGATCTCGGCGCTCGCGATCAGGGCCGGCAGTTTCTCCACGAATTCCGCGACCGTATGCATCCGCCCGGCCATCACCAAACGGTTGGCGGACTCCCGGTCCAGACGGGTCCGGCGCCCCTGATCGTCCGAGATTTCGACTTCTCCGGATCCGAAATTCGTAATTGTCATCACGCGGGGAATGAACTATTTCTCCCCTCCTTATGTCAACCGCCGAGAAGAGTTTTGGGGCCGACGCGGAACTCCGCCCTTTTTTCCGCTATCACCTCATCCCCCAGATTTTCTTCTTCACCGTGGGTTTTCCCAAGGGATCCTTCATTTCCGTCGACGTCACGGACCAGTGCAACCTGCGCTGCGAGCACTGCTATTTCTTTGAACAGGAACAGGAAGGGACGTTGGACGCCGACGGATGGGAGAACAAGATCATCGAGCTCAAGCGGAAGTCGAAGTTCCTGCACAGCTGCACCTGGGTTGGGGGCGAGCCGATGCTCCGCCGAGGCGTCATCGAGCGCTGCAAAAGGCATTTTCTCCACAACCTGATCGTCACCAACGGCACGATGCCCCTGCCCGACTGGCCGGACGTCTACTACCACGTCTCCATCGACGGCAACGAAGAAGCCCATGAAAAGATGCGCCGGCAAAAGGGCCTCTACCAGCAGATGAAGAAGAACGTGAGCCGGAAGGACCTGCACGTGACGGGCGCCATGTGCGTCACCTCCGTCAACGTCGACACGATCGAGGAGGTCGTCCGCGACTGGGCGACGACGACGCACCTGAAGGGCATCATGTTCGACTTCTACACGCCCATCGAGGGCTTGAGCGAGGACCTCTGGATCGGCTGGGAACGGCGCGACGCGGTCCTGGACCAGTTGAAGGACCTCAAGAAGAAATACGGGGATTTCATCGCGATGCCGGATCGGGTCCTGGAACTCATGAAGTCGTACAACTCCAGGAAGGTGACGGACAACTGCATCTTCGAGAAAAAGGGCGCCTCGCTCACCACCCACGGCGAGGTGAAGGAAAAATGCATGCTCGGCCCCAAGGCCGACTGCGACCGCTGCGGCTGCGTGGTCCCCTACTACCTTCACTACCGCGTCGAGAAGCCGACCATTGTTCAAGGCACGATCAACGAGATCAAGCGCCGGTGGGAGCATGTGAAGAAGGATTTCGCGGCTTTGACTCCGGCGCAGCCGCTGACTCCGAAAGCGCCTGGATCTCTTTGCGATCCAGCGCCCGCCACCGTCCCGCGGGCAGGTCATTGAGTCTCACGGGCCCGACCGCCATGCGGATCAGGCGCATCGTCTTATGACCCAACGCCTCGAAGATTCTCCGGACCTCCCGGTTTTTCCCTTCCTTGAGGACCACCTCGACCCAGGTATTGTTGGGGTTCTCTTTGTAAATCCTGGCTTTAGAAGGCTGGGAGACGAATGCGCCGACGTCGACGCCCTTGGCGATCTTCGCGAGAGTCTCCCGCGTGACGCGGCCCACGACCTTCACGTGGTAGGTCTTGGGCACCTCGTAGCGCGGGTGCGTGAGCCGGGCCAGCAGATCGCCGTCGTTCGTGAGCAACAAGAGCCCTTCGGAATCAAAATCCAAACGGCCGACGTAGTTCACGCGTTCCGGAACTTCCTTGAGGTAGTCGAAGACCGTCGGCCGCCCTTCCGGGTCCTTTCGCGTCACCATCACGTTCACCGGCTTGTGGAATGCGAGATAGACCTTCTTCTCGGCGGATCGAATCGGCTTGCCGTCGACGGTAATCGTGTCCTTTTGCGGATCGGCCTTCGTCCCCAACTCGCGCGCAATCTCGCCGTTCACGCGGATGCGTCCGTTCACAATCATCCGCTCCGCCTCGCGGCGGGAGGCGACGCCCGCCTCGGCCAGTATTTTTTGGAGACGCTCCGCGGCCATATTGACTTTCACTCCGTCGGCTCCGCGACCCACCAGACCTCGCGCCCCTTGAGGACGTTGGCGCCCACCAATTTTCCGTCGTCGCTGAACCGCGGCACGAGGCTCAAGACCTTGTCGCAAGGGCTTCCCTCGCGGCCGTCGACGACGAGGAACTCTTTATCCCCTTCCCGCGCCCTGTAGGCCAGGTGGCGGCCGTCCCGGCTCCAGACCAGGAGCCCGACGTCGTCGTACTCCTTCCCTTTCAATCCTTCCTCGACGACGAAGTGCCGGCTCGCGTCGCGGTTGACCGCGCTGTAGGCAAGCCTGCCGCCCACGGGACTGAAGGCGGGGCCCGGCATGGCGTTGTAATCCGCCAGCTCCCGATCGTTCCGGATCATGAGGAACCTGCGCCCCTCGACGGCGTCGTAGGCGATCTCCTTTCCATCGGGGCTGAACACCGGACGGCCGACGCTGTCATAGGGCTTTCCCTCCCTCTTCTCGAGGACGACAAGGGATTCCCCTCCCCGGGCGGCGTCGTAGGCGATCTTCTTTCCGTTCGGGCTCACGGCGGGCCATCCCGCCTTGTCGTACTTCAGGCCTTCTTTCCCACGAAAAACGCAAAACTCCTTGCCGGCCTCCCGCGCCGTGAACAGGTCGGCGGCGGCCGCCTCGGGATAAACGCTCACGTCATCATATTCCCGGCTCACCTTGCCGTTCCGGACGAAGACCCACCTCGACCCGCGGCGCCCGGCGTAGGCGAAGGAGCGGCCATCCGGGCTGAAATACCCCTCCTGGACCTCGTCGAAGGCCGGGCCTTCCTTTCCGTCGATGACCGTGAGCCATCGGCCTTGTTTCTTGGCCTGATAGGCAACGCGCCCTCCGTCGGGGCTCAAGTCCGGCGGCCGGATGAGCTCGTACTCCTTGTTTTCGAGGCGGCGGCCGTTGAAGACGATGAAGGCGTCCTCCCCCGCTTTGGCGGCGTAGGCGAGGGACCGGCCCGTGACGCTCAAGGCGGGATCGGCCAGCTTGTCGAACGGCTCGCCCTCGGTCCCGTCGAAGACGATGAAGGCCTTCCCGTCCTTCTTGGCGGTGTAGGCGTAGTGCGACCCGTCGCGTGTGTACGAAACGAAATCCCCGACCGCGTCGTAATACTGCTCGATGCGTCCGTTGAACGCGAAGCCCTGGCGGCCCTCGGAGGTCGTCCAGCGGTAGACCGACTCGGTCCCGTCGGGGCTGAATTGGAGGTCGTCCGGCTTGAGACCCTGGGGGAGCGTGTCGAGGAGGACGGATTCCTTCTTGAACTCGAGGACGGGTTCGATCGGCTTGGACCGGGAACAAGAGAAAAGTGCGAATGCCGCAAGAAATGCCGTCAGACCCTGGGTTGTTGCTGTGTGACGCAATGAATGGCCCCCAGTCCCCACACCATCTCCACGCAGTTGATCCCTACCACACGCCGCGCGGGAAACAACTTTTGAAGGGTCTCGAGGGCCCTTGGGTCATTGGCATGATTGTAGATGGGCACGAGCACCACGCCGTTGGCGATGTAGAAATTCGCATAGGAGGCGGGAAGCCGCTGGCCGTCGTATTCCACGGGGCCGGGCATTGGGATCGTGACAATCTTGAGAGGCCGCCCGTCCTGATCCTTCATGGATTGAAGCCGCTTCAGGTTGTCTTGAAGCGGTTTGTAGTTCTCGTCGGCCGGGTCCTCCTCGACCACGGTGACGATCGTGTCCGGGGCGACGAAGCGCGTGATGTCGTCGACGTGGCCGTCCGTGTCGTCGCCGACGATGCCGTCGCCCAGCCAGAGGATGTTCGAAACGCCGAGATAATCCTTCAGGTACTGCTCGATCTCATCCCTCTTCAGGTGGGGATTGCGGTTCTTGTTCAAGAGACACTGCTCGGTGGTGAGGAGCGTGCCCTTGCCGTTGACGTCGATGGAACCGCCTTCGAGGACGATGCCGGGTTGAATGCACGGAACATTTAGGTATTTGGCGACGTGTTGGGGGACGACGTCATCGAGGTCCCAGGGGCCATATTTCTTGCCCCATGAATTGAAGATCCAATCGGTCGCCAGTAGGGGCGCATGGCCATGCGCCCCTACATCACCATTCCGTTTCACGAAAATCGCGTTGTGATCCCGCGCCCAGGCGTCGTTTGTGGGGATCTGATGCAGAACGACGTTCCGCCCGATGTCGTGGCGCTTCAAAATGGCCTGCACCTCCGCCTCCATCGCGGCGTCGTTGACGCACACGTGCACCGTCTCATGCACGTGCAGCGGCTTGATCATCTGGATCCAGATGGGGGGGATGAACTTGAGCCGACCGGGCCAGGTCTCGGGATTGTGCGGCCAGGCGAGCCAGGTCGCCTCGTGCGGCTCGAATTCCGCGGGCATGCGGTAGCCCTGTTCTCTGAGAGTCGATCTCATGCTTCGTGAGGGGGGACCTTAATCATCCCCGTACGGGAGGCGTCAAGATGGATATCCCTAAAATTTCGCCTGGCAGGCCTTGTAATTGGCCTCGCAGGTATCATCCGTGAGTTGTCCGTCTTCAAGGCAGACGATGCGTTTTACGTCACAATTGGACTCGCTGATACACGCCTGATAATCGGAATAGCAATCCTGCTGAATTTCTTTCTCTGTACCGGCGCTGGCCAGGCATCCCTGTTTAAGTCCCTGGCAATACTTTGTCACGCCCGGCGATGGGGAATAGCCCGAGGACCACCCCGGAGTCCACCGGCTGGGCGCGTCGGTCGGCTCCAGAGGCGGGGGTGGAAACGAATCGACCTCGTTCTGAGGGGGTTGATAGAGGGGGGCGGGAAGTATTTGGGCGGATCGATTCACGAGGCATCCCACTTCGTGGACGTCAATGTTGTCCAGAAAGACGGTGGCCTGATTCTTGTTCATGAGCTGGTCGAACATATTCTGGGCCTTGCCATTCTTGAGATCGATCGGCTGGTAAAAGACCACATAGACCGAGAAAAAGATGTTCCCCTGCTGGGCCGCGACGGCCATATTGGCGCAGTCAGAGATCGTCGTCACCGGCTGCAAGCACCCTTTCTCGCAATCTAAGGAGCCAGAATAACTGACGGAACCATAATACAATGTCAGTTCGCGATCCTTCGCCTTGATCGCGAGGGAGTAGTCGTAAGCTTTGTACGGATATTTGAAAAGGAGGCGATTCTGCACGGATTCGATCTCGAGGTTGTTCCAGCGGCAGACCATTTGGCCTTTGTAGGCCATTTCGAGCGAACAGCGCGGGGCCGGCGGCAATAGGACTTGCGGGCCTTCGGCGGCCGGGACCCCGGTCTGGACGGCGGGAGGGCCTGCCTGCGCTTCAAGAACAAGGCTCAGAAAGACCGACACCAGGACAGACAGGCGCACCGGTCATGCTCATTTCTCGAGGGATAAACCCAGTATAGGCCGATCCTGGGCTTCGGGCAAGGGAGGCGGCGTCCTAGGACGCCCCCATTGTGCGCAATCCCGGCGCGATTTCCGCCGCGGTCACTTGCCTGAATCGCACCGCGCCCAGAGCCGACAGCGCATAGAAGAGGATCGCCACCCAGAGCATATGCCGAAAGCCCAAAAGCATGGAGCCGTACTCGGCCAGCCCGCCCAACATTGCTCCGGCGATGTTGAAACCAAAGGCCCGGTCCGGGGCCCCCGTATGCCGGAAGGCTGCGGCAAAAAGGACCGCGGCAAAAAGAACCGGTGAAAACACCAGGGCGCATGAGCCGACCACTTGCAGACTTCGGCTTATGCCCAGAAAAACGTCGAGCGGGATCAATACATTCAACGCCAGCGCCGTCAGCAACCCCCCGTAATAAGGCCATAGCCGCTTGGGCTCAAACTTGAGGATCCAGCCATTGGCCGCCAAGATCATCACGAGCATCGCGAAAAACACCACCGAGTTGACGACCCACGTGCTGCCGAAGAGCAGCGCCATGGAGACAACGGCCTTGGTCTCGATGAGCATGAATCCGGCGCCCAGAAAAAAGATCTGAATTGAGAGCGGCCGCTGGCCCTTCAACTCATGCTTCGGCCGCGGCAGAAACAGGAAGAGGAGCAACAGCGCGAGGCCGGCCATGATGAACATCCCCCGCAGGCTCAGTGTGGGAAGCATCGGCTTGCGCAGATAGAAGAACGGCCAGTCGTCGGTCGCCGTACGAAGACTCCCTTCAACAGGCGCCACGCTCGCCAACCCGAAGTGTTGCCAGCCGGCGTCCTCCGCCCCCCGCTCCAAAAATCCGTTCGGTGAGGCCGGGCCGGGGGCCTGATCGCCACGCACCCAATAGTCGGGCTGCCGGTCGAAGGCATGACGGAGGGCGCCGGTGTTTCCCGCGAAAAATAAAGTGAAGTCGCCGAACGTCGCGCTTTCCGGCTCGATTACTTTACGGTAAGGCAGGGTCAGCACGAGCGAATCGCCGGCGCCAAAAACCTCCTCCAAGCCCTTTTGCAGGCGGGAGACCAGCCATCCCTGGCGAAAATAATTATAGATGACGAACGCGCCGTTGGGCTTGAGATGACGCCGCACGTCTTCGAACGTTTGGCGCGTGAAAAGATAGCTCTCCAGGCGGATATTGCTGTAGCCGCTGTGCAACACGAGCGAATCGACCAGCGCGTAAATCACGAGATCGTATTTACGGCCGGTGGAACGCAGAAAGTTTCGGCCGTCATCGATGTGAATGTCGACGCGCTCGTCTTGATAAGGACGGTCGGGATGATACCGGCGGCCGAGATCATAAATGACGGGATCGATCTCGACCGCATCCACATGGCTGGCGCCCCATTGCAAGGCCCGGCTGACATCGTTTCCCGTGCCGGCGCCGATGATCAGGACATCCTTGAAGGCCGATCCTCCCGCATCCCGGTTCAATAAATGCGGCAGTGCGTAGGCCGGGAAGACCTCATCCCGGGAAACCATTCGCTGGTGTTGAATCAGGTTCACCGAAAGATTCAGGTCCGAACGTTGAAAGTCGATCCTGTAATAGGGCGACCACAACTGCTGCGTCTCCCGCCGGCCCTCCCGGTCCCGATGGGCCGGCGTATAAGCCGCCAACCAAGCCGTGGCCACCAGCAGCAGGACGGTCAGCGCGCCCGGCCCGGAAACCGCTCCGAAACGACATCGAGGCGAAATGAAAGAGAAGTAGCCCAATCCGAGAGCAACCAGCGAGAACCACCAGAGCGGCAATAGCCGAAGCCATGAACAGGCGGCGAACAGGAGGATGCCGACGAGACTGCCGGCGATGTTGAGGGTGTAAGCCCGCAGTCGGTTGGGCAACCGGCTCATCGCCCGCCCCAGCTCCTGGCCGGGACCGATCAGCGCCAGGGCGATCGCCAGGAAAAAGAAGCCGCACAACACCTCAATGGGGATTGCGTAGCGGGAAAGGTCTTGGGTGTGATATTCGGTGCCGAAGAAAATCAGTTGGGGCGACGCCTGCTGGCCCACATCGATGAATTTCGCCAACGATCCGCTCGAGATTTCCACGAAATGCGCCGCGGCCAACGCAACGACGAGGAGGAACGGCGTCCATGCCAGATAGTTCCGCCGACGATTGGCGGCCAGGCATCCCACCGACATCCCCAGGAAACACGCCAGCAGCACGACGTTGGTGAAGAAGGTGAGATAAAGTACATGGGCCGGAAACCAGCGGATGGCGGCCAGTTCGAGAAAAAGGATAACGGCGCTGATGAGGAACAGGTCGAAGCCGTCACTCGCGGCGGAGTCGATACGCATCAGGTCTCCGGCACGTCAAAAACGGCCAATCCTTGCGGACCTCGTCGATCCGGCCGAGGGGCAACGTTGCGATCATTGTCTCTTCCTGGTCATGCGAGGCATTCTTCAGGACGCGTCCCAGTGGGTCGGCGATGAACGAACCGCCCCAGAACTGGAGATGATCCTCAAGGCCCGTGCGGTTGGCCACGGCGACGAACGTCGTGTTGGCGATCGCGTGCCCGCGCTGGACGGTCACCCAGGCGTCGAACTCGGCCCGGCCGGTCTCTTCCTCGCGCTGCTTGTTGGGCCAGCCGATGGCGGTGGGATAAAAGATGATCTCCGCGCCTTGGAGGGCGAGCGAGCGCGCCCCCTCCGGGAACCACTGGTCCCAGCAGACCTGGACGCCGATCTTCGCGAACTGGGTTTGAAAGACCGGATACCCCAGGTCCCCATGTTTGAAGTAGAAGAGTTCGGAATAGTGGTTCGGGAGATCGTCCGGGATGTGGACCTTGCGGTACTTGCCGAGGTAACGCCCGTCGGCGTCGAGGACACAGGCGGTGTTGTAGTAGTTCGCGCCGTCCTTTTCGAAGAGGGAGCCGACGACGACGACCTTGTTCTCCTTGGCGGCCTTGGAGAGAATTTCGGTCGACGGACCGGGCACGGCCTCCGCCAGCGAGAAGAATTTCCTGTCGTTCACCTGGCAGAAGTAGCGCGAGCCGAAGAGCTCCTGCAGGCAGACGATCTGCGCGCCGGCCTTCGCGGCCTCGGCGATCTTGGAGACGGCCTTGTCGAGGTTCTCGGCCGGCTCCTCGGCGCAGGACATTTGGACGACGGCGATCGTGACGTCACGTGACGGCATGCCGGCAATTATTCAACGCTGAGGGAATAATGCAAGCCCCTGAATTAATTCAGGAGCTAAACCCGCATCCCGCGCGGCGGGGGGGGCGGAGGAGGCGCGTCGTCGGAGCCCTTCGAGGGCTCTGGCATATTGATCGGCTGGACGTTCGAGGTGATGGCCAAGGACATCGCCGCCTGGGTCATGACGTCCGCGCTGTGGATGGCGTCGATCACGAGGTTGTAGTCGATCTTCTGGACCGGTGGTTGGGCCTGGACGGACGCCACCGCCGGGGAGCCGGACACGGTGATCGGCGCCCCGTTGTTGAATTTCTCCGCGTGCGCGAGGACCGCGGGGACGTATTTTTGGGTCTCGTCGAACGGCGGGATGCCGCCGTATTTTTTCACGTTGCCGGGCCCGGAGTTGTAGGCGGCGATCGCCTTTTTCAGGTCGCCGCCGAAGGTGTCCAGCATCTGGCGGATGTACTTGCAGCCGCCGTCGATGTTCTGCTCGATGTTCCAGGGATCGGTCACGCCCAATTGCTTCGCCGTGCCGGGCATGAGCTGCATGCACCCCATCGCCCCGCACCAGGACTTGGCGTTCGGCTTGAATCCGCTCTCTTGCTTGATGAATCCCAAAATGAGAGCCGGCGGCAGGTTGTATTTCTCAGCGCCGGCGTGGACGGCGTTGTAGATCCTTTCCTCGGTGGAACCCGCGGCGGGCCGCGGCGTGGAGGACGCCTGGGCCGAGCCCTGCTTGTCCTTGGCCAGGGTCTGCATGAGGCTGGCGAAGTTGGACCCCTTCGCCGGGTCCAAGGGTTTATTTGCCTTGGGCTCCTGCGCCTGGGCCGCTTGGGGATCGGCGAGGTTGTTAAACGTAACGGGCATACGGCACGTAGTCCTCCACCCAGACTGTCATGCACATTCCATGCCGAATGCGGCCTTATTTTCCTAAATAATATCAGGTAGTTAATAAGCCGCCCGGCCACCGGCTGGGGTGATGAGTCCGCGATCCGGACCCTTCCGTCCCAATCGACTAGTCTATAATACCTGTTCGATTTCCTTGCGGAAAGGCTCCAGGAGGGTCTTGACCTCTTCGGTCGTGGCGGCCTGGAGGCATTGGTCGGCCAAGGTCTTGACGCGGGGGTAGTCGGTCACGCGAAGCGCCGCCTTCACGGCCGGGATGGAGGACGGGATCATCGAGAGCCCGGAGACCCCCAGCCCCACCAGGAGCGGCGTCATGAACGGATCGCCCGCGATCTCGCCGCAGACCGAGACGCGCTTTTGCGCCGCGAGGCCCACCCGGGCCACCGTGCCGATGGCGTTCAAGACCGCGGGGTGAAGCGGCTCGAAGAACTGTGCGACCTGCTCGTTGTTCCGGTCGACGGCGAGGGTGTACTGGATCAGGTCGTTCGTCCCGATGCTGAAGAAATCGCAGTCTCGGATGAGGAGATGCGCCATCCAGACGGCGGAGGGGACCTCCACCAACAGCCCGATGGGAATCTTGCGGTCGTAAGCCTGGCCGCCGGCGTCGAAGTCGGAGCGGATTTCATTGAAAATCCTCCGCACGGCCCGGATCTCTTCGACGCCCGAGATCATGGGGATGAGGATGCGGATGGGCCCCAGGGCGGAAGCCCGGAGGAGGGCCTTGAGCTGGACGGTCAAGATCTCCGGCCTCGACAGACTCAAACGGATGGAACGGTAGCCCAGAAAGGGATTGGCCTCCGTCTGAACCCCGAGTCCAAGCGCCTCAAGGGGCTTGTCCCCGCCGGCATCGAGCAGGCGGAACGTAACCGGGATCCCCTCCACCTCCTCGATGATCTTCCGGTAGAGATCGTACTGCTCGTCCTCTCCCAACAGCTTTTTCCTCACCATGAACGGAAACTCCGTGCGGTAGAGGCCCACGCCCTCCGCCCCGAACTGCTTCAACTTGGTGAGCCCGCTGAAGATGCCGATGTTCGCCTCCACCAGGACCGGGTGCCCGTCGCGGGTCGCACCCTTCTCCCCGCTCGCCTGGCGGAGGGTGACGATACGGTCCGCGTATTTCTCCTGCACCCGCTCGTACTCGCGGAGGACGGCCGGTTCCGGATTCACGTAGACGTAACCCACGTTGCCGTCGACGATGACGAGATCCCCGGAACGGATGCGCGAGGCCAGGTTGGGAATGCCCATGACGGCGGGGATGCCCAGAGAGCGGGCGATGATCGCCGCGTGAGACGTGACGCCGCCGCGCTCGGTCAAGATCGCCTGCACGGAGTCCGGATCCAGCCGTGCGGTGTCCGAGGGGACCAGCGTTTCGGCCAAAAGCACGCCGCGGCCCAGCACCTTTTTTGAGCTCCGGGGGGCGCGTCCCACCAATTGCTCCAAGACGCGCTGCTGGATGTCCTGGAGGTCGGCCGCCCGTTCGCGAAAATGGGGGTCCTCCATCTTCTCCAGCTCCTGGATGTAGCCGCCGATCACCGCCTGAACGGCGTCGATCGCGCTCCCTCCGTTTTCCACCTCGCCCTTGAGCTTTTTCAAAAAGCTCTTGTCGGAGAGGATCATCCGGTGGCTGTAAAAAATGTCCGATTCCGCCTTCGAGAATTTTTTCTGAAGCCTTTTCTCCAGACGGAGAAGGCCCGCCGAGGCCTTGCGGACGGCCTGGGCGAGTTTCTTCCACTCGTCCTTGAGGTTCAGGGTTTGCTCCGCACGCACCGGGAGGATGAGGGGTTGCGTGCCCGGAATCAGATAGAACGCGGTGCCGATTCCGAAGCCCGGCGCGACCGGAATGCCCCTGAGCTGCGCGGCTGGTTTCTCCGCGCGCCGGACGCCCTTCAAAACCTCCTCGAGGCTGACCAGGTTCCGGACGACGCCGGCGAGCTGAAAGGCGAAGAGATTGAGGAGGTCGATGTCGTCCGGCGAGAGATCGCGCCCCGCGACCGTCTGGATGGTCAAGACGCCGATGACGCGCCCCCCTTCCATGAGGGGGACGGCCGCGAAGGTGTTGAACTGTTCCTCTCCCGTTTCGGGAAAATACTTGTACCGGGGATGCTGGCTCGCGTTCTTGACCACGACCGGCTGGAGCTTCTCGACGGCGAGACCGGTCAGCCCCTCGCTCACGCTCATCCTCACCTTGCCCACCGCGGCGGGATCGAGACCGTCCGTGGCGACGAGCACGAGATGCTTGCCCTGGGGCTCGAGGATGTAGAGCGAACAGACGTCGACGTTCATCTGCTCGCGGACGACGAGGACGATGTGCGCGAGAGGGTTCTCGGACGGCTTGGATTTTTGGATGATCTTGGCGATAGTCGAGAGCGTTTTGAGTGAATCCGTCCGCGGGGGCATTCCGTATTTCTACACGGAAAGGTTTTTAATCCGCAATACTCCGCAAGACGATGACGAAAATTTAATCGGGCGGGGTCCGCCGGATGACGCAAAACGTTACAAAACGGCCTGGGGCCGCTGTCCCTTGAGGAGATCGCGCCAGCGGATCCCCTTCTGGTACATCCACTGCTGGAGGACGCTGAAGGCGGTGTTGACGAAGATATAAAGGACCAACCCGACCGGCAGGAAGAGCATGAAGGCCGTGAACATCACGGGCATGATCATCATCATCTGCTTCTGGGTCGGGTCCGCCGAGGCGGAAGGCGTCAGCTTTTGTTGCAGCACCATCGAGATACCCAGAAGAACCGGAAGAATGAAATACGGATCCGGCCCGGAGAGATCCCGGTAAAAGCCCACGAACGGGGCGTGGCGGAGCTCGATCGCGTTGTAGAGCACTTTGTAGAGCGCGATGTAGATGGGCATCTGCATCAGCATGGGCAGGCAGCCGCCCACGGGATTCACGTTGTGCGACCGGAAGAGGGCCATCGTTTCGGCGTTCAGCCTCTGGCGGTCGTCCTTATATTTGTCCTTGAGGGCCGCCAGCTTGGGCTGCAGCTTCTGCATCTCCTTCATCTGCTTCATCGATTTGACCGTCAGGGGGTTCATCACGAGCTTGATGACGAGGGTCAGGACGATGACCGCGAGTCCCCAGTTCTTGACCGCCACATGGAAGACCTGAAGAAGCTTGAGAATGGGGATCGCCAGGACCGAGAACCAACCGTAGTCGACCGCCTTTTCGAGCCCGACGCCCGCCCGAAGGAGGTATTCCCGCTCTTTCGGGCCGGCGTAGAAGGAGAAGTTCTCCTCATGCCGCCCTTGCGCCGGGATCGACACCTCCCCGGGGTACAAGGCGAGGTTTAGGAAATCGCCTTCGTTGCGGATCTGGAGGAGCTGATCCGGAGAATCGCGGCGGGAGATCAGGGAGATCAGAAAGTACCGGTCTTCGATGCCACCCCAAGGGACCTGACCGCGCAGGTCCGACGGTTCTTTCAGGACCGCGACGTGTTTCACGTCCGTGCCGAGCCGATAGAGAAAGCCGCGGTGGTCGCCCGGGCCCTGGAGAAAGCTGAGAAAGCCCTTCGGCTTGGGAGGAAACTGGCGCGCCCTCCACCCGAGTCCCAGTTTTCCGCGAAAATCCTGAGCGGACCGGTTTTCGACCGCCACCTTCAGGTTCAGAAGGTATCCGTCCTCCGACCAGTCGTAGGTCTTGGTCACTTTGAGGCCTTCGGTCGCCGCTTCGAAGGCGATCGTCCGGTCCTTGTTCGCCCCCAAGTCCGCGGAAGCGGTCTCGTAGGATCCGTCCGGGGGAAGGGCCGCGTTGCAGTCCAGGCACAAAAGGTCGAGAGATTTCTCCTCGGGGAACGGGAGCAGGTTGACCGGCAGGCTGTCCTTCTTCACGTCCTGCCGGTATTTTTTCAAAAAGATGTTCGAAAGCCTCCCGCCGTGGCTCGCCCACTCCAGCGTCATGAGTGGCGTCTCTTTGAGCGTCAAGGTCTCGGGCCTCGTGACGGAGGCGTCGCCCGCAGCAGGCGCCGGCGAAACAGTTTGGGACACTTGAGGGGCGGGTGATGCCGCTGTCGAGGTCGCCGCAGTCGGCGGAGTCACCATCGATGATTTGGATCCATAAAAATAATACCAGCCGATCAGGACCAAGAAGGAGAGGGCGGCTGCTATCAAGGAGCGATGTTGGTCTTTCATGCGGGGTCAAGGCCTCCGGGGTGAAAGGGGTGACAGGAACAAAGCCTCTTCGCGGTCTTGGCCAAGGCGGTCCCCAAAGGATAGCGTTCCAGGGCCTCCAGGGCGTAGGCGGAACAGGTCGGTTCGAAGCGGCACTGCCCCCCCAGAAACGGAGAGAAAAAAATCCTATAAAACACGACTAAGTTCTTGAAAAAGCTCTTCATTTTTGATTTTTGCCGCCGACGGGTCGACCCTACATATCACGAGCCTCCCCGGAAGCAACGCCCTTTTTGACCGGAACCACTCGCGCACGACGCGCTTGACCCGGTTGCGGTCCACCGCGCGCCGGATCTTTCGCGTCACGAGGATGCGGAGAAGAAAATCCGCTCCAGACCTTTTTTTGATCTGGACCTGGAAGTGAGGAAGGGAAAATTTCCCGGTCACATCGGAACTACTTTTTCGAAATCCCGACCGTCAGACGCTTGCGGCCCTTTTGCCGTCGGCGGCTCAAAACCTTTCGCCCGCCCGGACTGCTCATCCTTTTTCTAAACCCGTGTGTCCGCAAACGCCGCTTCTTATGGGGTTGGAAGGTTCTCTTCACGTCTAGGCCTCGCTGTTGTTGGGTTTGCCGACTTTGCTTTTTCCGGGCCGACGCTAGAGAGGTTTGGGTTTTTCGTCAACGGGAAATTTTTTTTATTCTTTTTCAACGACTTCGAAAAAATCAAAAAATGTTTTTGATTTTTTCTAGACATTAAAAATTTTATTTGCCATGAACGCACAGCTTTTTGAAACTTAGTCGAAGCCGTAAAAATTTTTCTCCCGGTTCATCCCTCGCGGGGAGAAAACTCGGTAAGGAGTCGGCGGTCCTGACGACAAGATCAGGCCGCTTCCGACAACCTATCCACAAGTGTTGATAAGTCTGTGGATAATCGCATGGAGAGGTTCGTCTTGGCTGATTCTTCCAAGCCTTCCAGGTTTTCTTTTCTCGCAGAAAAGATTAGGGATTTAGGGATTTCCCCTGCCTGGAGCGGTCAGGTTGAGCTCCTTCCCTCCTTAGAGGACGATCGGGCCGTCATTCAAGTCCGCAACCGGTTCGTCCGGGATTGGATTCGAGAAAATTTCCTGCCTCAGGTCTTGAAGGAGATGGAGGGGCGCGGCGGCCCTGATCTTTCCATTCAGATCGTCATCGCGGCCTCTTCTTCCGAAAGCGCCGCAGCCCCGGTGATCGCAGCGGGCTCCGGAGGCAAGACACCCGTCGCTCACGCGCAGCCCTCTCCGGCCCATGACTCTCTCAAGGGCAAGTATTCCTTCGATCATTTCGTCGTCGGCTCGTCAAACCAGTTCGCCCATGCGGCGGCCCGCGCCGTGGCCAAGAACCCGGGACGAAACTACAACCCCCTCTTCCTCTACGGCGGCGTGGGCTTGGGCAAGACCCATCTTCTGAACGCCATCGGGTTGGAGATCCTCAAAAGCAATCCCTCGGCCCGCATCATCTGCCTCTCCTCCGAAAAGTTCATGAACGAGGTCATATATTGCATGCGTTTTGACAAGATGGGGGAGCTTCGAAAGAAGTACCGGGATAGCTGCGACGTCCTCCTGATCGACGACATCCAATTCATCGCCGGCAAGGAGCGCACTCAGGACGAATTCTTTCACACTTTCAATCATCTCTACGACCTGCAGAAGCAAATCGTCCTGACATGCGATAAGTCCCCGCGAGAAATCCCTGACTTGGAGGAACGCCTCCGTTCGCGATTCGAATGGGGCCTCTTGGCGGATATCCAGGTCCCCGATCTGGAGACCCGCATCGCAATCCTGAGGAGAAAGTCGGACGATGACGGCATCGGTTTAGAGGACGAGGTTTCGCTTTTCCTCGCTTCGCACATCAAATCGAACGTCCGGGAGCTGGAAGGCTCCCTGATCCGGCTGAATGCCTTTGCCACGTTGAACAACGTTCCCCTTTCAATCTCCCTGGCCAAGGACGTGCTCAAAAACGTCCTCTCCGGCGTCGATCGGGTACTGACGGTGGAGCACATCCAAAAGGTCGTCGCCGATTTTTACAAGCTCAAGCTCGCCGACCTGACCGGCAAGCGTCGCATCAAGAGCCAATCCCTCCCAAGGCAGATCGCCATGTACCTCTGCCGCAAGCATGTGAAGTCGTCCTACCCCGAAATCGGCCAAAAGTTCGGCGGCAAGGACCACTCGACGGTCGTTCACGCCTTTTCGAAGATCAAAAGGGTCCTTGAATCCGACTCGACCCTCCGCAGCCACGTCGAAATCCTGGAACAAACCATCTCGCGTTGATCCATGGATCTGGGGATAAGTCCCCCTGGAGACATGAAGATCGGTGTGTCTGTCGAAGGTGAGAGTGTGGATGCTTTTTCGGTTTTGGGGATAACCCGAGTTATCCCCGTTCATCCCCGGATTCTCCACATGGGTTTGCCGGTGTTTTAAGCCCTTAAGAATGTCCTTTAACCCTAAAATAAGGCTTCACATTCCGGGTTATCCCCACTAGGATCGGCGCACTATTTCTGCGGCAACTAATTATTAAATTAAATAAATAAGAGAGACAGAGTGGGCGTTTAGGAGGCATCCCTCATGGAACTGAAAATCAAAAAAACCGACTTTCTCAACCTTCTCAAATGGTCCCAGGGAATCGTCGAAAAACGGGGAACCATGCCCATCCTTTCCAACATCCTCCTGGAAACGGGCGACAAGTCCTCAAATACCCTCAAGGTTTCAGCGACCGATCTGGAGATCGCCCTGGTCGCGGAGGGAGGCGCGGAGATCAAGGCGCCGGGGCGGGTGGTCGTCAACGCACGCAATCTCTATGAAATTGTGAAAGAGGCCCCCGAGGAGATCATCCATCTTTCCAAAAAAGGGGACTTTGGGATCGAGATCGCTTCCGGCAAGTCGCGGTTCCGCGTCGTGGGGATGAATCCGGCGGAATTCCCAACCCTCCCTCAGGTCGCGTCCAAAGAAGAGGTTCCCTTCGAGTCGGACGAACTGGAGGAAATGATCGGCAAGACCTTTTACGCGGCCTCGACCGACGAGACCCGGTACACCCTCAACGGTCTCTATCTCGTCCGCGTCGCCAAAGGGGATAAGGGCTACCTCCGCGTGGTGGCGACCGACGGGCATCGCCTGGCGTATGCGGATCGGGAAACCAGCGCCAAGTTGAATCTGCCCAAGGGGATCATCATCCCCCGCAAAGGGGTCAGCGAAATCAAGAACCTGATCGGCACGGGAGAAGGGAACCTCTCTGTTTCAATCGACGAGCGGGCCATCGTCTTCCACAAGGGTAAGGTTTCCCTCACGATCCGGTTGATCGAAGGTGAATTTCCGAATTACGAGCAGGTGATTCCCAAAAAGTCGGAAAAGATCGTATCCGTCGACCGGGCCCTTCTCATGGGGGCCCTCCGACGCGCCTCCATCATGACCTCCGACCAGGCCCGCGGGGTCCGCTTCAATTTTGGCACCGGGGTCGTGGAGGTGAGCGCCTCACACCCGGACTTGGGAGAGGCGAGCGAAGAAATTCCCATCGACTACAAGGGAGCCACCTTTCAGGTGGGGTTCAATCCACGCTATTTTCTCGACGTCCTGAGCGTCTTGGAAGACGAAAAACTCATCTTGGAGCTCAAGGACGAGATCTCTCCCTGCGTCATTCGCTCCGAATTTGACCGTGGCTTTTTGGCCCTCGTTATGCCCATGAGAATCTAGATTTTTCCCGCCAAAAACACATCATAAGTATTTGATATTGTTACAGTTTTAGGCATCATTTCCCCTTTACATCCCAAGCCCCCGCGTGATAGCAAGAGACATCGAAGCCGAGGAGAAAAATAAGCCTATGTCTGAAGCCTCTCCCGCCAAAAAGGCGGCATCCTCCGCATACGACGCGAGTTCGATTAAAGTCCTCGAAGGCTTGGAGGCCGTCCGCAAGCGTCCCGCCATGTACATCGGGTCCACAGGATCCCCGGGCCTGCACCACCTGGTTTACGAGGTCGTCGACAACTCCGTCGACGAGGCCCTGTCCGGCGAATGCGACCAGATCGACGTCACGATCCACATCGACAACTCGGTCACGGTCATCGACAACGGACGCGGCATCCCGGTGGAAATGCATCCAACGGAAAAACGCCCCGCGGCCGAGGTCGCCCTCACCAAGCTGCACGCCGGCGGCAAGTTCGACCATTCCTCCTACAAAGTGTCCGGCGGCTTGCACGGCGTGGGCGTCTCGTGCGTGAACGCCCTGTCCGAAAAGCTCGATCTCGAGATCTTCCGCGACGGCAAGGTCTATCACCAGTGGTACAAGCGCGGCGTTCCGCAAATCGATTTCGAAACGACGGGCAAGACGGCCCGGCGCGGCACCAAGGTGACATTCAAGCCGGACGCGGAAATCTTCGAGACGACGGAGTACAGTTTCGACATCCTTTCCAACCGGCTCCGCGAATTGTCGTTCTTGAACAAGGGCCTCAAGATTTCGATCACGGACGAACGGACGGGGAAGAAGCACGATTTTTGCTACGAGGGGGGGATCAAGAGCTTCGTGGAGTTCCTGAACCAGCGGAAGAATCCCCTCCATGACGTCATCTATGTCGAGGCGGAGAAGGACCGGATCGTCCTCGAGCTCGCCATGCAGTACAACGACAGCTACGCCGAGAACATTTTCTCCTTTGCGAACAACATCAACACCATCGAGGGCGGCACTCACCTGGTGGGATTCAAGGCGGCCATCACGCGCGCCATCAACCAGTACGCGTCCACCCACAATCTCCTCAAGGACTTGAAGGAAAATCCCGTCGGCGAGGACGTGCGCGAAGGGCTCTGCGCCGTCATTTCGGTCAAGATCCCGGATCCCCAGTTCGAAGGCCAGACCAAGGCGAAGCTCGGCAACTCCGAGGTGGAGGGGCTGGTCAAGCAGGTCGTTTACGAGAGGCTCTCCGAATTCTTGGAAAAGAACCCGGGCATCGCAAAAAAGATGGTCGCCAAGATCATCGACGCCGCCCGCGCGCGCGAGGCGGCGCGGCAGGCCCGCAATCTCGTCCGCCGCAAGGGCGCGCTGGATGTCGGCTCCCTCCCCGGCAAGCTCGCCGATTGCCAGGAGCGGGACCCCGCCCACTCCGAGCTCTTCATCGTCGAGGGCGAATCCGCCGGCGGCAGCGCCAAGCAGGGCCGCGACCGCCGCAATCAGGCCATCCTGCCCCTGAAGGGCAAGATCTTGAACGTCGAGAAGGCCCGTTTCGACAAGATGCTGTCCTCCGAGGAAATCCGGGTTCTCTTCACGGCCCTGGGGGTCGGTGTCGGCGACCAGGAGGGGAACGGCCAGGACCTCTCCAAGCTCCGGTACCATTCGATCATCCTGATGTGCGACGCGGACGTCGACGGCTCGCACATTCGCACCCTCCTGCTCACGTTTTTTTACCGGCAGATGCCGGAGATCGTGGCGAAGGGCCATCTCTTCATCGCCCAGCCCCCGCTCTATCGGGTCAAGAAGGGAAAGACGGAGAAATACCTGCGGGGAGACGCGGAGCTGGAAGACCTGCTCATCGACATGGGCGTCGAGGGCGTCCGCGTGAAGGTGCAAGCCAAGGAGATCTCGGGCCAAGACCTGACCAAGCTCACGAAAAAGCTCGTCCGCTACCGCCGCATCCTCGACCTCATCCAGAAACGCGGCGATCCCCGCATCGTCGACGCCTTCGTCGAAGCGGCCGACATCGATAGGACCCTCCTCAAGGACGGCAAGCGGCTCGATCTCGAGCTCGATCGGATCGCGAACTATCTCACAAAGCACTCCCCGGACCTGAAGGATTTCGACATCGAGATGGAAAAGGACCCCGAGCACGAGGCCCAGAGGGTCGTCTACAAGACGATGTTCAACAACGTGCCGCGCCGGACGGTCTTGGACATCGAGTTCCTCAACTCCGCCGACTTTGGGGAGCTCCGGAAGCTCGCGCGCGAGTTCCGGGAGCTCGGGTCCGGTCCCTTCCAGGCGACGGCCGGCACCAAGGCCGAGGTGGAATCCTTCGAGTTCGACGACCTGGAAAAGGTGAAGGACTTCGTCATGAAACGCGGCCAGCAGGGCCAGGACATCCAGCGGTACAAGGGCCTGGGAGAGATGAACCCCCATCAGCTGTGGGACACGACGATGGATCCCGAAAAGAGGACCCTCCGCAAGGTGACCGTCGAGGACGCCGTCGAGGCCGATCAAATCTTCACCGTCCTCATGGGCGACCAAGTCGAGCCCAGGCGCCAGTTCATCGAGGACAATGCGCTGACGGTCAAGAACCTGGATATCTAGGGTATTTTCTAGACGCTTCGTCCCAAGACTGCCGCCAACGGGCGGAGCTTCCCCATCAACTCATCGAACTTCTTGAACGTCAGCGACTGGGCCCCGTCGGAGAGGGCCTCTTCCGGCCTGGGGTGGACCTCAATCATGAGGCCGTCCGCGCCGGCGGCGACCGAGGCCAGGGCCATCGGCTGAACATACTGCCAGCTCCCCGTCCCGTGGGACGGGTCGACGACGATGGGCAGGTGCGTGAGCTCCCGCAAGACCGGCACGGCGTTCAAATCGAGCGTGTTCCGCGTCGCCGTCTCGAAGGTGCGGATGCCCCGCTCGCAGAGGATGACGTTCGGGTTGCCGCCGGTGAGGATATATTCGGCCGAAAGAAGCCACTCCTTGATCGTCGTCGCCATCCCGCGCTTGAGCATGACCGGCTTCTTGGACTGGCCGAGCTCCTTGAGCAGGGAAAAATTCTGGACGTTCCGGGCCCCCACTTGCAGGACGTCGGCGTACTTCTCCACCATCTCCACGTCATCGGCGTCCATGATCTCGGTGATCACCGGCAGGCCCGTCTCCTTCCGGGCCTTGGCCAGGAATTTCAGACCCTCCTCCTCCAAGCCCTGAAAGTCGTAGGGCGAGGTCCGGGGCTTGAAGGCACCGCCGCGAAGCACCTGGGCGCCCGCCTCTTTGACCGCCCGGGCGGTTTCCAGGATTTGCTTCTCGCTCTCCACGGAGCACGGGCCCGCCATCACGCAGACCCTCGGCCCTCCGATCTCGACGCCCCCGCCCAAGGGGATGACGGACGTCGCCTTGCGCGTCTCCCGGCTCGCCAGCTTGTAGGGCTTGGAGATCGGAACCACCGCCTCGACCCCCTCCGCGCTTTGGAGGGCGAAGAGGTCCTTTTTTTTCTTTTCGTGGCCGATGCAGGCGATGACCGTCCGCTCCTCCCCATGGATCACGTGCGGCCGGAATCCCAGACGCTTGATCTCCTCGGAGACGTGGTCGACGTCTTTCTTGGTGGCCCCAACTTTCATGACAATAATCATATGAGAGTGAATTTACGTTAAAACCGTTTGAATTTCGAGGGGTTTTCAGACTAGAAGCCTCCCTCACACCCTTCGGGTGCGATTCAGGCGTGGATTGCTGGAGGTGTTCATCGTGAAACTCAAGCGCGAAGAGATCCGGAAGATCGCCGAACTGGTGATGAAGAACCTGACGGCGCACGCCTTGATCGAGCCCAAGGTCCCCCATGAAAAGCTCGTCGAAAAGGTCGAGTCCCTGATCTTCAAGAATCTGGAGGAAGAGGTTTCCATCGAGGAGGAAGTCAAAAAGCTGATGGAGCAATACCGCGCCCAGATCGCCTCGGGATCGATCGACCCGCAAAAGGCCTACACGATGATCAAGAAGCAGGTCGCGAAGGATCGGAAGTTCATTCTATGAAATTTTCGGAAGATCGCATCTCGCACCTCGCCCATATCATCCATAAGGGTCTCATCAAGGACGGATCGGCGGTCTATGCCGACGACGACCGGGCCCATCGCGAGATCAAGAAAACCCTGATAGACTATGTCAAGGTGGAAGACGCCGCCGATCAGGCCGCCCGCGACAAGATCGCGACCCTCAAACGGGGGGTCCTGGAGGGAAGCCGGGAGTGGGAGGTCCTCTACCGGAAGTATTTCGAGGAGGAGATGTCCAAAAAAGGGCGGTAGTTCGAGGGGTTGACGGGGTTACGCGCGCGGAGTATACCCGCGCGATTTCTTTTGGAAGACGAGGAGACTCATGGCGGTCAAGGTCGGCATCAACGGTCTCGGGCGCATCGGCAAGGGCATCGTGTCCGCTTGGGTCGAGCGGAACTTCGACGGCTTTGACATCGTCGTCATCAACGACAAGACGGAGGCGTCGTCCTTCGCCCACCTCCTCAAGTACGACTCCGTCCACGGACGCCTTCACGCGGACCTGAAGGGCGAAGGGAATTCCATCGTCATCGGCGGCTCCAAGCGGATCGCCCTCTGCTCCCATCCGAACCCGGACGAGATCCCCTGGGACGAGTACGGCGTCGACATCGTCTTGGAATGCACCGGCAAGTTCACGGACCGCGAAAAGGCCCAGCTCCACCTGAAGCGCAAGGGCGTGAAGAAGGTCATCATCAGCGCCCCGGCAAAAAACCCGGACGTCACCCTCGTGCTCGGCGTGAACGAGAAGACCTACGATCCCGCCAAGCACCACCTGATCTCGAACGCCTCCTGCACGACCAACTGTCTGGCCCCCGTCGCGAAGGTTCTTCACGAAAATTTCGGGATCGAGCGCGGGTTCATGACGACGATCCACTCCTACACGAACGACCAGAAGATTTTGGACAAGTACCACAAGGACCTGCGCCGGGCCCGCGCCGGAGCCCTTTCGATGATTCCGACGACCACCGGCGCGGCCAAGTCGATCGGCGTCGTCATGCCGGAGCTCGCCGGCAAGCTCGACGGGACCTCCATCCGCGTTCCGACGCCGAACGTCTCGCTCGTCGACCTGGTCTGCTCGGTCAACAAGCCGGCCTCCGTCCAGGCCGTCAACGACGCCTACCGGAAGGCGGCCGCCGGACCCTTGAACGGCATCTTGAGCATCTGCGACGAACCCCTCGTCTCCATCGACTTCAACGGAACCTGGGAGTCCGCCACCATCGACACCCAGCAGACCGCGGCCATCGAGAACCGTCTGGTCAAGGTCATGGCCTGGTACGATAATGAGACCGGCTTCTCCCACCGCATGCTCGATGTGGCGGGCTTGGTGGCCAAGGGCCTATGAAGTACGTCGATCAACTCAACGTGGCGGGCCGTCGCGTCTTTGTGCGCGTGGACTTCAACGTCCCGCATGACGGCGGACACATCCAGGACGACACCCGCATCCGCGAGGCCCTGCCGACCATCCAATACCTCATGGACCAGAAGGCCAAGATCATCCTGGGATCGCACCTGGGCCGCCCCAAGGGCCATGAGGCCTCCGAGACGCTCGTGCCCGTTGCCGAGAAGCTGGCGGAGCTCCTGGGCCGTCCCGTGATCCTTCCGGAGGATTGCGTCGGCGATGCCGCCAAGAAACTTGCGCATGATCTCCGGGAGGGCGAAGTCCTTCTCTTGGAGAATCTCCGGTTTCACAAGGAAGAAGAGGCGAATGACCCGGGCTTTGCCCAGGCCCTCGCGCAGCTCGCGGAGGTCTATGTGAATGACGCCTTCGGAACCATGCACCGCGCCCACGCCTCCACCG
This sequence comes from bacterium, assembly GCA_035454885.1. Classification (NCBI taxonomy): domain Bacteria; species bacterium. The sequence goes on along the minus strand of DATIGE010000067.1, from coordinate 1,991 downwards.
TCGGCATGGTGAAACACTTTAAGGAAAAAGGCGCGGGGCTCCTGGTCCGCAAGGAGCTCGAGTACCTGAGCCCTCTCCTGGGCCGTCCCGCGCGGCCTTTTGTCGCGGTTCTCGGAGGGGCCAAGGTCTCCGACAAGATCGGGCTGATCGAGCACCTGGTCGGAAAGGTGGACGAGCTCCTCTTGGGAGGCGGGCTCGCCTATACCTTTCTGAAGGCGATGGGCCGTCCCATCGGCAAGTCCAAGTGCGAGGACGACAAACTCTACGTCGCCCAGCGCATCCTCCAAAAGGCGAAGGACAACGACGTGCCGGTGCGCCTTCCGGTCGACCACCGCGTGGCGGACAAGATCGCCGCGAATTCCGTGGCCGCGGTGGCCGCCCAGGTTCCCGAGGGAAAGATGGGTTTGGACATCGGCCCCGAGACGGCGCGGCAGTATGCGGAGGTCCTCAAGCGGGCGAAGACCGTTTTTTGGAACGGGCCGATGGGGGTGTTCGAGTACGCGCCCTTCGCCGAGGGCAGCCTGACGGTTGCCCGCGCCATTGCCGAGTCGGAGGCTGTTTCCGTGGTCGGCGGAGGCGAGAGTCTCGCGGCCGTCAAGATGGCCGGTGTCGAGGCCCGGATCACGCACCTCTCCACGGGCGGCGGCGCCGCGTTGGAGTTCTTGGAAGGCAAGGGCCTTCCGGGCCTCACGGCCCTTGAAATCTAAGAAAAATCTGAACCCATCATGCGCAAGCCTCTCATTGTCGGAAATTGGAAGATGCATGGGACGCTGGAGGAGACCCTCAAGCTCATCACCGAGCTTCGCCACAAGCTCCCCGCCGCGACCGCGGCGGACGTCGCCGTCGCCCCGCCCTTCACGTCCCTCTATACCGCCCACGTGGCCCTGCAGGAGACCCCCATTCTCCTGGCGGCCCAAAACATGCACTGGGAGACCGAAGGGGCGTTCACGGGGGAAATCTCGGGCGCCTTTCTCAAGGACGCGGGCTGCGCCATGGTCCTCTTGGGCCATTCGGAACGGCGGCAGCATTTTTCGGAAACGGACGAAGGAGTCAACCGCAAGGCGTTGACCGCCCTGACACTGGAGATCACGCCGGTCGTTTGCATCGGCGAGACCTGGGACCAGCGGAAGGCGGGCAAGACGGAGGCCGTGATCGAGACCCAGATCAAGAAGGGGCTGCAAGGCATCCCCATGGGCGAGCTTCCGAACGTCGTGGTTGCCTACGAGCCCGTTTGGGCGATCGGGACCGGACAGACGGCCAAGCCCGACGACGTCGAGTCGGCCCTTCATTTCATCAGAAACTTCATCGCCAAGTCCTACGACGCCCCGGCGTCGAACGCGATCCGCCTTCTCTATGGAGGCAGCGTAACGCCGGAGACGGCCCCCGAGCTGGCTCAGGCGGGGAACGTGGACGGATTCCTCGTGGGCGGGTCGAGCCTGTCCATCGACAAGTTCTTAAAGATCATCGCGGCAAAGGGAAAATAGGAGAGTTTATGGAATTACTCGTGACCGTCATTCACTACATCGTCTGCTTCTTTCTGATCATCGTGATCCTCCTCCAGGCCGGCAAGGGCGCGGATATCGGCGCGGCGTTCGGCGCGGGAGGCTCGCAGACGCTCTTCGGTCCACGGGGCGCGGCGACCTTTTTGAACAAGTTGACGGCGGTGGTGGCTTTGATCTTTCTGACGACGTCCTTGAGCCTCGTGTCCCTGTCGAAGAACGGGGGCCGAGGCTCCGTCCTGGGCAAGGTGCCCTTGCCGCCGTCGGTCGAAACGGCCCCCGCGGCCCCGTTGACAACGCCGGAGACGCAACAGTAGCTTATTTACTCCCTTCGATGGGGGTTTCAGGGGGAGAGCAGGATCTCCCCATGACTATAGCGAGGATCCGGCTTTGCCGGTCCGAGCGGAACGCCGGGATGGTGGAACTGGCAGACACGTACGTTTGAGGGGCGTATGGCGCAAGCCGTGGGGGTTCGAGTCCCCCTCCCGGCAC